>NZ_CP128409.1:0-216192 GCF_048914685.1 Pseudochrobactrum mosebachae | reverse complement strand
CAGCCAGCGCGGGCGATATCAAATGGCCCGTCTTCACGCAAGAAGTTGAAATATGTTGCGCCTTCAATTTCGTTGAGTGAGGCTTTGACGCCGATATTGCTCAACATATCAGCAATCGCGGCCATAGTATTTTTATTGTTTTCAGAGGTGTTATAAAGCAGCTCAACCGTCAGAGTTCCGGGCTCTACGCCAGCCTCTTTCAACAGTTCTTTTGCTTTGTCTTCGCGCTCCAGCATATCCTGATCAGCAAATTCAAGCTTTACGCCGCCGTCAACATAATTGGCAATGCCCGGCGGAACGAGAGAATAGCCCGGCAGCATTGTACCCTGCCAAACCTGATCTGCAATAAATTCGCGGTCAATGGCCATGGAAATGGCTTCACGAACGCGCGGGTCTTTCAGCTTGCTATCGGCTGTCTTGCCTTTAACCGGCAGATAATAGGAGCCAAGATAAGGTGCGAGATGGAATTCTTTGGCGAGGTTTTGTTTTACATAGCCAAGCTGTTCAGCCGGAACGTCAGAGCAAATCTGCACTTCTTTGGCTTCAAAGCGGCGCATGCAGCTGGCGCGGTCTTCAAACGGAATCCAGTTGATTTTATCAATCTGAACCTTATCCGCATCATAGAAATTTGCGTTCTTAGTCATGACAATTTTGTCATTCGGCGTAAAGCTGACCAGCTGATAAGCGCCGTTGGTAACCATTTTACCGGCAGTGGTAAATTTGTCGCCGTTTTCCTCAACGCTTTTCTGGTGCATTGGCAGACCGGTCTGGTGGGTCAGCAGTTCCAGAAAATACGGGGTCGGGCCCTTGAGCGTAATTTTAAGGGTCTGATCATCAACCGCTTCAACGCCAAGCTCTTCAAGCGGCTTTTTACCGGCAACCACATCTTCGGCATTCTTGATCGGAAACAGCATGCTGGCATAGCCGGCTGCGGTTTTAGGATCCATGATACGGCGGAAGGTAAATACGAAATCGCCGGCCGTTACGGTATCACCATTTGACCATTTTGCGTCATCACGCAGATGAAATGTATAGATAGTACCGTCTTCTGAAATATCCCAGGATTTTGCAGTTGCTGCAACCGCTTCGCCTGTCGCACTCTGACGGACAAGTCCGTCATAAAGGTCGGCCATAATACGGCCTTCAGAAACAGTGGATGTGCGATGGTGATCCAAAGTTGCCGGGTCTGTGTCATTGCCGCGGTTTAAAACCACTTCGGCAGACGCTGCTCCGGTTAATACAAAAGCACAGACACTTGCCAATAAAATTTTACGATACATATAACTCTCCCTGTCAATGTACAGACCAATTTTAGAGGGCGTTTTTAGGATAATGTCAAACGGCTTATTTCTGTTTTTACGTATAAAATCCAAAAATGGCGCAATTTTCTGAATAGTTTAGGCTAATGTTTTTATTAATAAAATAAGAATACTGCCTCGCTTTAAAACAATATTACGCAGGCCAATTTCAACCAGTGTAAATAGTGTATATGATTCAATATGTTAATCTATATCAGATATATCACGGAATTTTGCCGTGTAATATTTTTGTTAAACAGCTTACTGCATTCGCATGCGACAATAAAAAAGGCCGCTTGAAGCGGCCTTTTGTGGATTATTTTATTTGCCGGCGAGTTCCGCCAGGATTTCCTCGGTATGTTCTCCAAGGCGCGGAGAACGCCGGTCGGTTTTCAACACTGCATCAGAGAATCTCAGTGGTGTACGCAAGCCCGGAACACCTTGATTATCCACCCGCATTTGCCGTGCGATAAATTGCGGATTGCTGAAAACATCAGCAATGGTGTTGATCGGGCCGGCAGGCACAGCGAGTTTTTCTAAAGCGTCCAGCAGCTCGTCACGCAGCCACAGGCTGGTTTTTGCTTCCAGTAAAGCGGTCAGTTCATCACGGTTCTGAACGCGCGCCGCATTGGTGCGGAACTTCTCATCTTGTGCAAGTTCAGTCATGCCCAGCATGGTTGCGAGCTTGGCAAACTGGCCGTCATTACCGCAGGCAATGATGAAATAACCGTCTCGAACCGGCAAGGTCTGGTAGGGAGCAATATTGGGATGCGCATTGCCAAGGCGGGTTGGCGCAACCCCGCTCGCCAGAAAGTTCATGGCCTGATTGGCAAGAACGCCGGTCATGCAATCAAACAACGACATATCAATATGCTGGCCAACGCCGGTGATCTGGCGCTGAAACAGTGCAGACTGAATACCGATTACACCATAAAGACCGGTGATAATATCCACCAGAGCGACGCCGATTTTTTGCGGCTCGCCCTTGGGGTCACCGGTAATATCCATAATGCCGCTCATGCCCTGAATCATGAAATCATATCCGGCACGTGCCGCATAAGGCCCGTCATGGCCAAAGCCTGTCACAGAACAATAGATCAGACGCGGATTGATTTTACGCAGGCTCTCATAATCCAGACCGTATTTTTGCAAGCCGCCGAGTTTAAAATTCTCAATCACCACATCGGCATCTTTGATGAGCTTGAGAACGGTTTCGCGTCCTTGCTCTTCGCGGAAATCGCAAGTGATGGAACGCTTGCCACGGTTGCAGCCATGATAATAAGCAGCAGATTGCTCTGCACCATCATCAATATAAGGCGGCCCCCATTTGCGGGTATCATCGCCTTCAGGGCTTTCCACCTTGATGACATCCGCACCCAGATCAGCAAGTGTCTGACCAATCCACGGACCAGCAAGAATACGTGCAAGTTCGATGACTTTTATGCCTTCTAGCGGCGCCTGCATTTGATTTGCTCCGGATATGAAAAACCCGCTTTTCTTTGAAACACGCCGAAAACTCAGCGCATCACACAGAAAAGCGGGCGATTATGTTTTTAGAAGAATGCCTGCAGACCGGTCTGTGCACGGCCGAGGATCAGCGCGTGAACATCGTGCGTACCTTCATAGGTATTCACTGTTTCCAGATTCTGCGAATGACGCATCACGTGATATTCGATCTGAATACCATTGCCGCCATGCATATCGCGGGACTGACGCGCAATATCCAGTGCTTTGCCGCAATTGTTACGCTTCATCAGCGAAATCATTTCCGGTGCAAATTTATGCTCATCCATCAGGCGGCCAATGCGGAGCGAACCCTGAAGACCAAGGGTGATTTCTGTCTGCATATCTGCAAGCTTTTTCTGGAACAGCTGGGTCTGCGCCAGTGGGCGGTCGAACTGCTTGCGATCCAGACCATATTGCAGTGCACGATGCCAGCAATCTTCAGCCGCACCGAGGACGCCCCATGAAATACCGTAACGGGCACGGTTAAGGCAGCCGAACGGGCCTTTCAGGCCGGAAACATTTGGCATCAGTGCATCTTCACCAACTTCAACACCATCCATCACCACTTCACCGGTGACCGATGCGCGCAAGGAAAGCTTGCCACCGATTTTAGGTGCGCTCAGACCCTTCATGCCTTTTTCAAGGATAAAGCCGCGGATCTGATTGTCATGGGCAACAGATTTTGCCCAGATCACAAAGACGTCTGCAATCGGTGAATTGGAAATCCACATTTTGGAGCCGTAGAGCTTGTAACCGGTTGCGGTTTTTTCCGCGCGGGTTTTCATGCCTGCAGGATCGGAACCGGCATCAGGCTCGGTCAGGCCAAAGCAGCCGATCAGCTCGCCGGAAACCAGTCCCGGCAGATATTTGTCGCGCTGTTCTTCCGAACCATAGGTGTAGATCGGATAGATAACCAGTGAGGACTGCACGCTCATCATTGAACGATAACCGGAATCCACACGCTCGACTTCACGCGCAACCAGACCATAGGATACGTAATTGGCTTCTGCCGCACCGTATTTCTCAGGCAAGGTCACACCAAGAAGACCGGCCTGACCCATCAGACGGAACAACTCAGGCTGTACAGATTCTTCCAGATACGCTTCTGCAATGCGCGGTGCCAGCTCTGCCTTGGCAAATGCCGCAGCGGAATCACGGATCATACGTTCATCATCGGACAGCTGGTCATCAAGCAGGAACGGATCGCTCCATGAAAATTTTGACATATCACTCACTTTAATATCTCCCGATAAAGTTGAGGCATTTTCGAACTATTGGTCAGAGACTGCAAACCCTTATTTGCACTTTGGTCATGAATTTTACGCATCAACTAGGGTTTGCACCTTTAACCGGTGCTGATTGTGTATGTGCTTAAAGCCCTTGTTTCATGGCTGAATGTGCTGTGCGGTCGCATTAATATTGAGAGCGGTTAGCCAGTTCCAACCATGCGCGCGCCGCATGAGGCAAATATGAGCCCCGCCGCCACACCCATGCCATGTCCCATGAAAGAGCTGGTTTTGTGAGGGTGATATGCTTAACGCCGGGTCTGATACGCTGTCGGGCGATCAGCCGTGGCAGAAAGCCGACGCCCAGCCCTGCATTGACCAGCTCGACAATAAAGTTGATCTGGCTGGAGCGTGCGGCAATCGTTGGTGTGAAGCCTTGCGACCGGCAGGCATTAAGAATGATCGGGTTCAGCGCAAAGGCACTGTCAAACAGGATGAAGGGCATATCCTGTAAATCGGCTAAAGCAATAACCGGTTGAGCAGCCAACGGATGAGAGGCGGGTATCAGCACATCTATCGGCTCTTCGCGCACTTTTTGCCATTCAAACTCATCGGGTGCCGGCAGCAATGTAGCGCCAAGATCAACCTCGCCATTCAGCACCATATCTTCAAGCTTTTTACTGCCATGTTCTTCAAGCTGAATATCAATGCCGGGATAAAGCCGGCGGTAAATCGCGAACAAAGGGGCAAATAATGCGTCGCTGCCAATTGGCGGCAGACCAAGGCGCAGCACACCTTTGGTCAGACCCTGCAACTCGGCAAGCTCGGTTTTCAGATCATCCTGTTCGGCCAGCATACGCAACGCACGCTGATAGACCACAGCACCGGCATCGGTCATGCTGGATTTATGGCCATTGCGGTCAAGCAGCGTAACGCCAAGCTCCTGTTCAAGCTGACGCACCGCTTTACTGACCGCCGATTGGCTGAGAAAAACTGTTTTTCCGGCCTGTGTGAAGCCGCCTTGGCGTACTACCTCAACAAAAGCCCGTAATGTGCGTAATTCCATAGAATTCCAATCAGGACTTAATTGTATTCAATCAATTCATTTTAATCATAGTCGGCGCTGCGCTATAGTCCAGTCATAAGTTTCAATATCAAATATAAGAGTATCATCACATGTCTCAAACTCAGATGTCGGGGAGGATCCGTCATTGGGTACAGCACAGCCGGTTAAGCCAGATTGCTCTGATAACCGGATTTTGGCTGGTGGGTGAGGGGATTGTTCGTTTTGGTCATTTGCCGGTGCCCGGTAGTGTGATCGGTTTATTTCTGCTTTTTGCACTGCTGATGTCGGGTGGTATTCAGCTGCTCAGCGTGCAGCGCGGGGCACAATGGTATCTGGCTGAAATGCTGCTGTTCTTTATCCCTGCGGTTTTGGCTGTGCTGGATCACCATGAGTTTTTCGGCATGCTCGGGCTTAAGATTCTTGGCGTCATTCTGTTTGGCACGCTGATGGTCATGACAGCCACAGCCTTGGCGGTTGAAGCTGGTATGCGGCTTAGCGCCCGTTTCATGCCGCAGCAAAAGTCATCAGTATTATGAGTATTTTTAGCCAAATTTCTACTGAAACGGGCTGGCTGCTCAGAACCTTTGGGCTCACAGTTTTGTGGTCTGTCGCCACGATCCTGTTTTATCTGCTGGCAAAGCGGCTTTATCGCCGCTGGCCGCATGTCTGGTTTTCGCCGTTGATTTTTGCGCCGGTGCTGTTGATTGCAGCGGTGTTATTGTTTCGTACCAGCTATGCAGATTACAGCCATTCAACGCATTGGCTGGTGATGTTGCTCGGCCCTGCAACGGTGGCATTTGCCGTGCCGATTTATGAACAACGCCAAACTATCCGCCAATATTGGCCGGCATTGATGTTTGGTGTGGTGGTGGGCAGCAGTGTTGCCATTATTTCCGCATGGGCATTGGCAAGCCTGCTCAGTATTGACGGCAGCCTGCGCCTCAGCCTGTTGCCACGCTCCATCACCTCACCTTTTGCAATGGCAATCTCTCAAGATATTGGTGGAACGCCTAATCTTACAGCGCTGTTTGTAGTGATAACCGGCGTGATTGGCGCAGTACTCGGAGAAACCATCCTGCGCGTTTTACCCTTAAAATCCGCAATGTCGCGCGGTGCATTGTTTGGTATGGGTGCTCATGGGGCAGGGGTTGCCAAAGCCCAGCAGATTGGCCGTGAAGAAGGCACGATTGCCGGATTGGTGATGGTGCTTGTCGGGCTGGTCAATGTGTTTTCAGCGCCTTTGATCCATTGGGCATTGCTCTAAAGCGGGTAACATTCAGGTTGGATCGTGCGCTCGCTCTAGATTTTAGAGTTTTCGCATATCATGCCTTTATACAGGCATAATTGAATATGCACTTTTCAATATAATGGCCGCCAGATGAGGCGGCCATTATAGTATTGCGTAAATTTTTACACGGTTTTGCTAGTATTTTTCTTACGGATTACCAGATAGACAATGCCCAAAAATACAAACCAGAATGGTGTGATCAGCAGTGCTTGCGCGGTATCGGCCTGCTGGGCAAGTGCCCAGAGGATGAAGGCGAAAAACGCAAAGACCATCACCACCGCTGCATAACCAAGCGGCATTTTAAACTTGGACTGCTGGTGCAGATCAGGGCGCGTACGGCGATATTGCACATAAGATGCCAAAATGATTGACCACACGAAAATGAACAGTAAAGCCGAAATCGTGGTTACAATCGTAAAGGCTTCAATAATGCTCTGTTCGGCATAAAGCAGCACCACGCCTGCTAGCAGAAATGTGCAGGAGAAGAACAGCGCATTGACCGGCACTTTACGTTTATTAAGCTTGCCGAGCGTTTTAGGTGCCAGCGCATAGTTTGCCAGTCCGAAAATCATACGCGATGTGGAATAAATTCCGGAATTGGCACTGGATGCCGCTGATGTTAGCACCACAAAATTGACCACATGCGCTGCAATACCAAGTCCCGCGAGCGAGAACATTGCCACAAACGGGCTGGTTGTCGGGTCAACCTGATTCCACGGCATCACGGTCATGATGACAAACAGCGAGCCGAGGTAAAACAACACAATACGCACTGGAATTGAGTTGATTGCCTTTGGCAGATTGCGTTCCGGATTTTCAGTTTCTGCGGCTGCTGTTCCCACCAGTTCAATGCCGACAAAGGCAAATACGGCAATCTGGAAGCCGGCGACAAAGCCGAAGAAACCATTTGGAAAGAAGCCGCCCTGATCCCACAAATGACTGATAGAAGCGGGAGTGCCATTGGGTGATGTGTAGCCGGATGTCAGCATGACAACGCCGGTAATGATCAAGGTGATAATGGCTACGATTTTAATCAGTGCGAACCAAAACTCTATCTCACCGAAATTACGCACATTGGGCAGGTTCAGGGCTACCAGAGCCACGATCAGGCCTAGTGCCGGCACCCATAGTGCCAGTTCTGGAAACCAGAATGACATATAGCCGGATACCGCCACTACATCAGCAATACCGGTGACGATCCAGCACAGCCAATAGGTCCAGCCGGTAAAAAACTGCGCCCATGACCCCAGATAGTCGCCGGCAAAATCGGCAAAGGAGCGGTAATTGAGGTTGGATAATAATAATTCACCCAATGCCCGCATGACGAAAAACAGCATGAAGCCGATAATCGCGTAGACCAGCAAAATTGACGGGCCTGCAAGAGAAATGGTTTTTCCCGAGCCCATGAAAAGGCCGGTACCGATGGCGCCGCCGATAGCGATTAACTGAAGATGACGATTTTTAAGATTACGGGCGAGATGAGTATCATCCGGCTGTTGAGCCGGATTGGTATGCCCTGATGCAGTATCCATGTAGTATGCCTCACAATTCATATGCCGGAGCTCTTTCCCTCCTATTTCCAAGAAAGGGCTCCGCAGGAGAGCGGGGGATGTTTTTCGTAAAGAAAACCGCTCTGGCTTTATGTTTTATGCCTGTTGCACGCAAAATTTAAGATGCAAGCATCTATGCTGATTCCGCCGCAAGCCAGACATCAGCAGGCAATACTCCTATGGATAGAGGAGTGAAAGAAAAATTGCATAAGCTTAGACTAATGTTGCATAGTCAAGGAAAGGCTGGTCACCGCTCCTAATAAAAAAGCCCCGATTTTCATCGGGGCTTTTAATTGCTTTAGTCGGTATATGCATCCATTGGCGGGCATGAGCACACCAGATTACGATCACCGCCCACATTATCAATGCGGGATACCGGAGCCCAGTATTTCGAGGCCGGATCCATGTTTTTGGCAGGGAACGCTGCTTCTGAACGCGAATACGGGTGCTTCCACTCGTCAACCATCGTGTCTGCAACCGTATGTGGTGCATTGGCCAGCGGATTGTCATCCTGCGGCCAGACACCGGCTTCAACTTTCGCGGCTTCCTGAGCGATAGAAATCATCGCATCGCAAAGACGGTCTACTTCAGCCTTCGATTCAGATTCAGTCGGCTCAACCATCAGAGTTCCGGCAACCGGCCATGACATGGTCGGAGCGTGGAAGCCATAATCGATCAGACGTTTCGCAACATCTTCAACCGTAATGCCGGCTTTGTCTTTCAACACGCGGGTATCGAGAATGCATTCATGCGCAACGCGGCTATTCGCACCGGTATAAAGGATCGGATAATGATCCTTCAAACGCTCGGCAATATAGTTTGCATTGAGAATGGCAACTTCGGTTGCACGCTTGAGACCCGCTCCGCCCATCATACGGATATACATCCATGTGATAACCAGAATGGAAGCGCTGCCGAAAGGTGCTGCTGAAACGGCATTGTCGCTGCCTGCATTCACGTGACCCGGCAAAAATGGTGCCAGATGCGCGCCAACGCCGATCGGGCCAATGCCCGGGCCGCCGCCGCCATGCGGAATGCAGAAAGTTTTATGCAGGTTCATATGGCAAACATCGGCACCGATATCGGCAGGACGAGCCAGACCAACAAGCGCATTGAGGTTCGCACCGTCGAAATAGACCTGACCGCCATTATCATGAATAATGGTGCAGATCTCACGGATGGTTTCTTCAAACACGCCATGGGTCGACGGATAAGTGATCATCAGTGCTGCCAGCGTATCACGGTGTTTTTCCGCTTTCGCCTTAAGGTCGGCCACATCAATATCACCGTCATCCAGACAATTGACCACAACCACCTGCATGCCGGCCATCTGTGCGCTGGCAGGATTGGTGCCATGGGCTGAAGACGGGATAAGGCAAATGCTACGGTTTTCGTCGCCATTGGCACGGTGGAAGCGGCGGATTGCCAGAAGACCGGCATATTCACCCTGACTACCGGCATTAGGCTGCAGCGATACGGCATCAAAGCCGGTCACTTCGCACAACCAGCTTTCAAGATTATCGGTAAGAACCTTGTAGCCTTCCAGATGCGTAGCCGGTGCAAAAGGATGCAGGCCGCCAACACTTGCCCATGATACCGGCATCATTTCTGCTGCCGCATTGAGCTTCATGGTGCAGGAACCGAGCGGGATCATTGCACGGTCAAGTGCCAGATCCTTGTCTGCCAGCTTACGCAGGAAACGCATCATTTCGGTTTCTGAGCGGTAGCTGTGGAAGGCAGGCTGGGTCAGAAAATGCTCGTCGCGCGGTGCATCCGGCAACATGCGGGCAGCACTTTCAACAGGCTTTGCACCAAACAATGCAACCAGTGCCAGATAATCGTCTTCCAGCGAGGTTTCATCGAAAGTCACAGACACAGTATTAGCATCAATCACACGGATCAGGCGGCCATCGGCCATAGCCTTGTCAGCATAATCCTGTGCTTTGCCTTTAACTGTGATGGTCACTGTATCAAACAGTGTGCCACCAAATTTGTCACCGGCCAGTTCAAAACCGGCAGCTTTGACGGATGTCGCAAAGCGGGCAGCGATCGTATGAACGGCATCAGCAATGGCCTGCAAGCCTTTAGGGCCATGCCAGATCGCATAAGATGCGGCCATATTGGCAAGCAGAGCCTGCGCGGTGCAGATATTCGAGGTCGCTTTATCGCGGCGAATATGCTGCTCACGGGTTTGCAGAGCAAGGCGGTAGGCTGGACGGCCATGGGCATCCAGTGACTGACCAACAATACGACCCGGAATAATACGGGTGAGGTTTTCTTTCACACCGAGATAGGCAGCGTGAGGGCCACCATTGCCCATTGGTACGCCGTAACGCTGCATGGAACCGACAGCAATATCAGCACCCCAAGAGCCCGGAGACTGGGTAACGGTGAGCGCCAGCGGATCAGCCACCGCAATTACCAAAGCGCCGGTCTGTTTGGCACTGGCAATAATACGGTCGAAATCGCCGTAAACGCCGTGTGTATCCGGCCAAGGGATAATCACTGCTGCCGTGGTGGTATCAACTTCACCATCAACATCAATAATCATACCATGCGGTTCTGCACGGGTGTTCAAAACATCCAGAGACTGCGGATGCAGGGCACCGGCAATAACCATTTTCGGACGTTTTTCGCGGTGATGGCGATAGGCAATGCCCACGGCTTCTGCAACCGCTGTGGCTTCATCAAGCAGTGATGCACAGGCAACCGGCAGGCCGGTCAGCTCTGTTACCAAGGTCTGGAAGTTGAACAGCAGTTCAAGGCGACCCTGGCTGATTTCAGCCTGATACGGAGTATAGGCTGTGTACCATGCCGGATTTTCAAACAGGTTACGCTGGATGACCGGTGGCACATGGGTGCCGTGATAACCGGCACCATAGAAGCTTTTGGCCACCACATTACGGTCCATAATACCGGACAGTTCATGCAGGGCTGCGGCTTCATCAAGCGGAGCAGGCAGGTTCAGTGCGCGGTCAAGACGAATTGAACGCGGCACTGCCTGACTGATCAGAGCGTCAAGCGACGGCAGGCCGAGCGCTGACAGCATTGCCTGCTGTTCAGGCTCGCGCGGGCCAATATGGCGCTCTACGAACGGAAGGGATGAAGATGCCATGATTTATCCAACCAGTGCCTGATAACCGGCCGCGTCAAGCAAGCCTTCCAGCTGGCTTTCATCGGAGAGTTTCATTTTCCACAACCAGCCTTCGCCTTCGGCAGCGCTGTTGACGAGAGCCGGATTGCCATTAAGTTCTTCATTAACAGCAACAACTTCACCATTCAGCGGCGCATAAACGTCAGACGCGGCTTTCACAGATTCAACCACAACGATGGCTTCGCCTTTTTCAACAACGCGTTCAACTTCCGGTAATTCTACGAATACCAGATCGCCGAGCTGTTCCTGGGCATGGTTGGTGATGCCGACGGTAGCAACACCGTCTTCAACGCTGAGCCATTCATGATCTTCGGTAAAAAAGATTTTAGGCATGCGATTATCCTTTGTGATAGCGAGGTTGTGTAAATGGAAGTGTATGGACGTCTACAGGCATTTTATTGCCGCGGACTTCCGCATAAAGACGTGTGCCGGGCTCTTTCAGATCTGTTCTGACATAGCCCATGGCCACAGGAAAACCAGCTGACGGGCCAAAACCGCCGGAGGTGATTTCACCCACTTCCAGACCGGCCTCATCAAATAATTTGGTGCCGATACGAACCGGCTGACGACCTTCCGGCTTGATGCCAACGCGGCGTTTTGCAGGGCCTGAAGCAATCAGCTCAAGCACTTTCGCAGCGCCCGGAAATTCAGCTTTTTCGCGCACAGCTTTGGTGATCGCCCATGTGAGACCGGCTGAAACCGGATCAATGGTTGCGCTGATATCCTGACCATGCAGGCAAAGA
The DNA here is from genome assembly GCF_048914685.1 of Pseudochrobactrum mosebachae. Lineage (GTDB taxonomy): Bacteria > Pseudomonadota > Alphaproteobacteria > Rhizobiales > Rhizobiaceae > Pseudochrobactrum. The sequence goes on along the minus strand of NZ_CP128409.1, from coordinate 204,361 downwards.
CCCGCTTCAAGGCGCAGGCTGTCGCGCGCGGCAAGACCAATCCATGCCACACGGGCATCGCCCAGCAAGGATTTGGCTAGGGCCATACCATCGGCAACCGGTGCCGCAATTTCAAAGCCGTCTTCACCGGTATAGCCGGAGCGGGTTACAAACCAACCCTGCTTTGGCTCAATACCATGCATGAATTTAAGGTCGTCAATGCTGAAGCCCAGATCGTTCTGCAGGCTCTGCATGACACCCGCAGCCTGCGGGCCCTGAAGGGCGAGCAGCACACGGTCAAGCGGGGTTACTGTGCAGTTCAGCGCTGCGGCCGCTGCCTGAAACCGGGCAATGTCGATATCTGCGTTGCCGGCATTGGCAACAACCATATAGCGCTCGTCACCCAGACGGGTCACAATCAGGTCATCAATAATACCTGCATCATCATTCATCAGGAATGTGTATTTTGACTGCCCCTGATTGAGCTTTGTCACATCAATAGGGCAAAGACGCGCAAATAACTGCGCTGCATCGACACCTGAAACTTCAATCAGTTTCATATGTGAAATATCAAACAGACCGGCCTGCTCACGGGTGTGAACATGCTCTTTCATCACGCCGAGCGGATAGGTCAGAGGCATATTCCATCCGGCGAAACCACCAAAACGGGCACCGGATGCAGTATGTAATTCTTCCAGCGGAAGAGCTTTTAAAGAAGATGTATCGCCCATTATTAACTCCTAAACACACGTCCGCCTTCCGCAAAAGCGGAAAGCCATGATGTGCCCCTCTGTCGGAAGCCTGAGAGACTCGCAAGCCTTTAAAAGCTCACTTACACCTTCGGCGCGGAGTTACCCCCGACTTTCCAGAGTTGCCTTGTTTTTCTGCGGTTCTTGATACCTGAGAGATTTCGGGCGATTTCCCCTTCGGTGGCCGTTTCCGGCACTCTCCCGCAGACAAACAGGAATCAGGATACTATCCTGTCCTCGACATGTTGCCCTTTTATCGTAGCTTATAAGCGAAGTCATCTGCAATTATCAAAATTGCAGCGAATATATAAAGGCATCATCGCGCATTTAGGTGCATGCTATGATTTAGTTTATATAAGTGCAGACGGATTGAACGTTTGTCACATAGGCTCGCACACAATCACAGCAGCAGAGATTCGCGTGATTCACGGCTTTGAGAAGGGCTCACAACAGCAAATTGTGCCTGTGGCAGGGGGTGTGAGGGCATTTTCAAAAGAAATTATCCCTTAAAAATCAAGGAAAACGTGGGGTTTGTTGAAATAATTGCATTATCACCCAATAAAACATACTTTGGGTGCTGGACAGGTGAAAATTTAATGCTATAAACCGCTCAATTCTGACGGACACACCAACCCCGTCACGCCAGCCACACAGGCTAGCATGGATGCCCGGATAGCTCAGTTGGTAGAGCAGCGGATTGAAAATCCGCGTGTCGGCGGTTCAAATCCGTCTCCGGGCACCACTTTAATTCCTTGAATTTCTATCTCATTTGACAATTGTTGTTGACGTGGACTTGTCCTTAATTAGTGGGGAGTTTCCGGCTCTAGGTTTCGCTTTGCCATTACATATGAGATTGGTGTTTTATACCGCAATGCTGAGTGTCAGCGAATGGGAGTATTGAAGCCGTTAATACATAGTTTTAAGGGCATTATTTTTACAGCATTTTCCTATCAACTTGATAGGGAGGACAATGCGAAAACTCTGCAAACTAGAGCGAGCGCTGCAATTTAACCTGAACCTTACCCGCTCTAGAGCATTTCGTAGTTCAATGGAATCATTGGGCGGCCACGATAATGCGTAAAAACAATAACTTAGAGCGGATTACATGATCCAGTTTAAACGTAAACCGCTCTAGTTAGAAAGACAGGACGATTAAATCAGTTCTGATTTAATCGCCCTGAAGACCGTCTCCACATTATAACAATTGCCTTTTCCGCTCATGGACGAGAGCATGCCGTGAGTTTTGAGCCATTTTTCCACCAGGCTGTAATGCAGACCTGGCGTGAAATCACATGTCTGAGGGCATGCGTAAAAGTCGGCTCAAAGACCGTAATGTGGCCGATTTTAAGTTAATGTTACACTGCCTAGTAAGGGTAAACTCTCTAAACCGGACACGATGATCTGGAGTTATTTTTAGTTGGCTTCTAAAAGGGGAGTTTATAAAATAATCGGGTATTTGTGCTCAATTTCTAGCTAATATAATATAGCGATATAAATATACTTATAATGTTGTAAATTAAAAATGATCGTTATTAAATGATCATTTTTAAACAAACTATAAACATTCAATTAATTTGGAGTATTATTATGTTAACAAAAAATTATGATAAAACTCTTTCCAAAGCTGTTGTCGGTGAGCGTATTACGATCACGGCAGAAATGGCACGCTGTACACACGAAGGAGCCTGCCCCACCCGGACAAGCACCGATATTTGTTGCTAGTCGTTGGTAAGCGGTGACAAACTCCGACTGCCTATTTGAGCGTTAGGAATAGCCCACTGCTATGAATCGCTGGGTCACAAACACTATCGGTCGTGACCCAGCGTCATGATTTAAATTGAAATCTTTTAATTGGTATTTCAATCCGATGACCAAACTCTTCAAAATATTCAGCAGCCATGATGAAGTCGAGCAGTACATATATTTTACAGAGAATTTTAAAGGCGAAGACTACAGGGTCGAAGAGCTAAAAATTGATGGCACAAAATTAAATGCAAAGCTCAGTGTCAAAAGTAGCAGCGAGTTCAACGTGTCGATGCTGTTGCTAGATCGGATGATCCAGTCACTCGGTTTTGTTGTGCTTCAATATATCCGTCTCCAGCAGAAAAAACCGATGTGTTTTCTTTTTGTCCGCCGAATGGAGTGGCATTTTTCAGGGCCGATTAGACCGTCCAAACCGTTGCTGATTTCAGCAGCACATCACTGCAGCCTGGAACAGAGCAGGAAAGAACAGTTTGAGTTTCAAGGCAATGTGAATAATCGCGCTTTTTTCTCCGTCTCCATCGATGCCATTAACCCCTCAAAATAATTTTTAGCAAGACTGGATGTTCATGTTTCAGAACGAAATCTTTGGCAATGTATATCTACACATTACTCACAAGCTGATTGAACATCTTTCTCGACTGCCGTCTCACTTTATCAGCAAAAATACGTGTCAAAAGCTTATCGAGACTGCCTATCTTCCTCTGCTACGCCGTGCTTGGGAACGTCTTTTAATGGTGGAAATGAACTTTGCTGATGCAGAAGGTTTATTGCACGGCGATACTGTGGCCGAGCGTTTTGAGTATTTCGCTACAGAGATCGTAAAGCCCGACAATTTTTCTTTTCTTGCTGACAAATACCCCGACCTCTGGCCGCGGTGGAGACAACAAGCCGAGCCACTGGCACAAAGTCTTGCAACGCTTATACATCGGATTGATGCTGATATCCTATCTGTTGCAGCGGCCTTTTACGAGGATGAAAGCGTTACGGCTGTCACCGACATTACCTTTGTAGGTGATCCGCATCGCGGTATGCAACAAACAGCTCGTATTACATTTGTAAACGAAAAGCGTAATATTCGTACGATCTATTACAAGCCACGCAACTTGGCGATTGATGCTGGTTTCATCGCCTTTGTTGAATGGTGGAACGAGCACGCACCAATCAAGCATCTAGTCCCGAATGTCCTCTTAAGAGAAGGCTATGGCTGGGCTCAAGGGGTTGAGCAGAAGGCCTGCGCTGACGAAAACGAAGTGCAATACTATTATCGCTGTTATGGTTCACTTGTTGCTTTGACACACATTTTCGGTGCTACCGATCTCCACAAGGAAAACATCGTGGCTGCGGGGCAATATTCGGTGATTGTCGACAGCGAGACCCTTTTCTCATGTCTTTTGGAAGATGAAAAAAATTCGCCGCGAATTTCGCACCTCTATGCGTCTTTACTCTTACCCGCTCATCAGCAGGGTGGTGCAATAGATATTAGCCCGCTCACATCACAAACAGCTGATAAAATTGACATTGAAGTTATGGTTAATCCGCAGCGCAGAGAGAGTAATACACGGCTGGAGCCACGTAAATTAGTAATGGAGCAGTGCAATTGCGAGGTTCGGCTTGGCGAGACGCCTATATCGGATTTCTCCTCTTATGATGTTTGCCTGATCAATGGCATGAATCAGACATTCGCATTTATTTTGGATAATCGCGATACTGTATTTGAAAAGCTAAAACACAGTATGCAAGGTGTCACGACACGTATCATTTTTCGCGCAACATCAAACTATTCAACCTTATTGAACAATAGTTGGCATCCCGATGCGATGATCCGCAGAGAAGCAAACTGTGAGCTTCTCAAGCTGGCTAATCCGTCACTTAGTCCGGATATTTTAAAAGCTGAGTTCGAGCAGCTGCAAAATGGAGATATTCCCTATTTTGAGATGGCATTCGGAGATTCTACGGTTACTGACGCTTCCGGCAACACACTTTGTGTGCCCGTTCTACTTACTCCGATTCAGCTGGTGCAACGTCAATTAGCACGACTGTCACCCCGCTTTATAGAATCTGCAAACGATGACCTACGCTATACACTTTATACGTATCGTCTACGACCCGGCCGTAAAACTGCACTATCAGGTTGGAGTTGCGAGCATCAGTCCGACTTGTCCAATTCTCAATGGCTGGACTTCATGGCTGAAACAATTCTAAACCAAGTTTTAGAGCAAGCTCTAGAGATCGAAGGGAGTTATTGTTGGCGGACTATATCGCCGGTTACAGCTACAAAATTGCAGGCCGGATTATCACTATTTGACCTGTACGATGGTGCTGCTGGTATTGCGCTTGCGTTCCATCTGGCAGGATTACGGCTTAAGGACGAACGCTATCTCAAATTTGCCGATCTATTGGCAGAGCAAGTGACCGGACAACTTGATGCCGAGCCTACTGCGGAAATGGGCGCTTTGAATGGGGCAGCCGGATCGTTGTGGGCCGTTAGCCTTATACAAAGTGACCGCCTGACGCATAAATTACCAGTCATGCAACGGACATTGTCCAAACTATGTTACCGGTTGCTCTCACACAAATGGGAACATTACAATGAACTCGATTACGTTTCAGGCGCAAGCGGCAGTCTTGAGATGCTTTTACGCTTGCATGACATTTATAGGGACTATCCGATTGCAACAGAAATACAACAGCTTGCAGATGTTCTGTTTCACCGGATCATAACGCATGGGCTTTCGCTGCGCCAAGAGGATACATTGTTAGGCTTCGCCCATGGTACTGCTGGTGTGTCGGCCGCAATCGCGCAATATATGCAGCGCTTCAACATTGAGAATGCGCAGGCCGTATGGCTAATTGAGAGTAATTTAAAGCGGGAAACAGCCTTACGCACAGAAAAGGGCTGGCCGCGACTTGATACGGGCGCGCCGGCAGACGCCTCTTGGTGTCACGGTACCGCGGGATTCGGGTTCTCTCGGTTGCTTTTACGCCCATACATGGCACCGGAGATATTCAATGCAGATATGCGTGTAGTCAAGGCTCGCCTTGGCGAGCCACAAGGATCACTGGGCATATGTCACGGATCTATGGCAGACTACTATCTGGAGCGGGCGCTCGGTGAAAGTGGTGATCATGCACTCGGAAAAGTGCGCCTGGAATTAGAACGAGCCGGCCTGATCACAAACTACGGACTGAACGGTTCTGAACTTGTAGGTGCAATGACAGGTACGGCCAGCCTATTTGCTGGAGCTGCCATTCTTTTGAATACGATAGTATTCTAAACCTGAAGAACTACCGGTGTTAACCAGTAGTGGTTGTGACTTGATCTGACATTGACCAGTTTTATGCTGGCGCCTGTCAGGTTAAATTCAACCTATGAATTTTTCCATCCAGATTGCTTTACCATCGATCATTGTCTCATAGGGTGTTCTTCCACAACACAATTTTGAGCACATTATGAGCCGCTGTGGAAATTGTCGCGACAATGCTGTCGCGGAAAGCTTTTGTAATCTACTGAAGCGCGAACGTATTGGGCGCATAACATACAGAACACGAGCTGAAGCAAGGCAAGATATATTCGATTACATTGAGATGTTTTATAATCCGCAACGTAAGCACGTTAGAAACGGTATGCTGTCACCAGCACACTGTGAGCAAGACTATAAAATGAAGGTCATGTGTGCCTCATATACTCGGGGCTATTTCAATGTTATGCATAGTGTTTAATTTCTTACATGCCCTCTGAACATTACACAGGCACGGATATAGGTTATTAGCTTACGCGACTGAACTACCTTGAAAATTGGATTTTCACTATAGCGTGTCTTTTCTTAAAGCGATAATATCAGGTATAGGCTAATGATTATTAATATTAGCAAGACTGATTGTATCGCAAATGTATCACGGCCTCATTCAACTCTTATATTCACGCGGGCCGTCATCTTGAGCAAATAAAACGCACGGGCCAGAGGAGCCACGCGGATCATAGGCATAGCCTTTGGCAGCAAGTGCCTGTGTAATATCAAGAATACCTGCAAGCCCGTAGAGATGGTCGTGCAACTCGAGAAATATTCGCTCAATACCGGTGAGCCAGGCATCGCGTAAAAGGTTACGTTCGGCGCCTTCAATATCCATCACCAGTACATTGATGTTATGTTCTTGTATAAATGCATCAATATTTTCTGAAGTCAGAGATATTTTCCGTTCGTAAGGCCCCTGATTAATATCCATTGACGACATCCAGAGATCTTGGCGAACATAGAAATCAAAGTTCTGCGGATCTCCGGCAGTTAACAGGCCTTGCGATAAAGTAATATTATCAAGATGATTGGCCTCAATAACCCGTTTAGCGAGTGCCGCTGTTGTCGGGTTTGCTTCATATGCCCAGACAGTCACATCAGGAATTTTAGCGATTACGCAGGTAATAATTCCGATCCCTGCACCGAGTTCCAGAACCTTGTCCTGAGGTTTAACAGCCTTGCAAACACTCTGCGCTTCTTTGGCTTCATAACTACCATCAGTCAAAGCCTGCCAGATAACTGGCGAAACATCCTGTTCAGTAATTGGTATCGTAATTCCATGGAGTGAGAGCATGATTGCGTTCAAATTCCTTTGATCGTTATTTATAGTGTTTTCTGCCCGTATTGTGCCGGATTTGAACGATAATAGCCGTAAAACCATTGACGCGGTTGTCATGGTTGACATAATGACTATTGTATTAAGACATTATGCTGACAGACTTCAATATATGTCATTATAACAATATTTAAATGACGCATAAGATTTCTATCCACCATTATTGTGGCGACATTGATTGTGTCGATTATATTATTGCTGATTTGCGGCGCAAGTCTGAGTATCGACCGCCCCATTGAGTGGGTGAGCTATGAGTATAGGACTATTTGCGACGAACAGTTCTGAAGATTTAACTGATAATAGGATACAGCCGGATAGACGTGGATTTTTTAATAAAAACACACTCTTTGGCTGATAAATCGCCCTGATAATGCTAGACTACACCCAAGCATAACTACAAGATCGAGATAGGAGGAACCACTATTGGTTTCTGTAAATAGTAATACCAATAAATCGCAGCTCTTAAAGCTTTCAGATGTTATCCGTGAAGAGCAAAAGCGTCTCCTCGATGAAGCTGCGGACTTTGACAGTTTTCCGAATAAAGGTCTGCTCAGACAGATTGCAGAACTGGAACTGGCTATTGTTGCTGTTGATAATTACTTGGCTGATCTGGATGATGACAGCGATACACTCTCCAAGTGAAGAATTCAGTTTTGACAGCAGGCAAATAAATTGAGGGCAGGGCATGTTTGATGCCACGCCCTCAATCATTCTTCTCAGCGCTCAACCGCATGATTTATTGTGCAGGCGTATAGTGCCCGTCATCATTGCGCTGTAAGAGTGGCGTTGTAAAACAAGCTTGCACCATCGCCGGATACTCTTTACCCAGAGGGTCAAGCATGGCACGCCAGCGTTGGGTTTGCAGCATTGCGGCACCGATTACCACTGGCTTCAATGCGCGCGCGTTTAGCAGATTGAGCGCTGCTACAATTGATGTTCCGCTGGAAATCACATCATCAATGAGTGCTATGCGTTGCCCGTCCAACAACGGCAGCATACGCGGGTCGATATACAGGCGTTTTATCTGATCCGGTGTGGTGATCGAGGAAAGCGGAACCGATAATTCTTCCTCATACCAGAATTTGCGCGACGTGCCCAAAGGCACATAGCGGCTATGGCCGAGTTTGCGTGCCACTTCACTGCCAAGTGTCAGGCCGAGCGTGGGCAGACCCACAATCACATCGGGTTGGTAGGGTTTGATTTTAGCAGCCAGATCTGTCGCCAAAGCATCCATAACGTCGAATGCCGCTTGATTAACAATCAGCGATGCCAAAGCATGTTTTTTGTCGGCGAGCTGGCGGATAGGCAGCTGTAATTGACGGCCGTCATCCAGCGTTGCCGGAAAAAAGCTCTGATGGCCGGTATCCACCGAAAAACTGCCGGGTGCGAACAGTTTTTGCCAAAATTCATGCGGCTGCATCAGGCTCTCCCGACAATTCGCTTGTCACCAGCTGTGTCCAGAAGCGCACACCATGCGCAATCGCATCATCATTGAAATCATAAGCGGTATTATGGTGCAAAGCGCCGTCAACCGCAGGGCCATTGCCGAGCCACACATAACAGCCCGGGGCCTCATTGGCGAAAAAGGCAAAATCATCGCCAGCCGTTGAAGGTGGAAAACTGGTGCGGATTTTTTCGCCAAAAACTTTTTTTGCTGCACCCAAGGCGCGTGCTGTGGCATCAGCATGATTAACCACCGGCGGAATACGGCGGATGAATTCATACTCAGCGCTTATGCCATACATGCTGGCGGCACCATGCGCCAACCGGCCGATTTCTGCTTCAAGCTGATCACGGACATGCGGGGTATAGGCGCGTGCGGTACCACCGATTTCTACAATATCCGGAATAACATTCAGTGCCTTCGGATCACCGGCCTGTAATGAACAGGCGCTGACAACGGCAGGCTGTAACGGGTCAATCACACGGCCGATAATGCTTTGCAATGACGCCAGAAAGATACCGGCCACAGTAATCGGATCTTTGCCAAGATGCGGCTTGGCGCCATGGGTGCCGGTACCGCGAAAGGTCACGCGCCAGCTGTCGGAAGAGGCGAGTTGCGGACCTTCAACCACAGCAATTTCATCGGTATCAAGGCCCGGCATATTATGCAGGCCATAAACCGCATCACACGGGAACAGGCGAAACAACCCGTCTTCGACCATACGTTTTGCCCCGCCGCGGCCTTCTTCAGCAGGCTGGAAAATAAAATGCACAGTACCGGAAAAATTGCGGCTTTTGGCCAAAGCGCGTGCCGCACCAAGCAGCAAGGTGGTGTGGCCGTCATGGCCGCAGGCATGCATTTTATCGGCAAATTTTGATTTATAAGGACGCTCAGCCATTTCGGGCATAGCCAGCGCATCCATATCCGCCCGCAGGCCAATGGTGCGGGTGCCGTTGCCAATCTGCAAAGTTCCCACCACACCGGTGCCGCCAAGGCCGCGGTGAATGGTGATACCGGCTTGCTCTAGCAGCTCGGCTACAATGCCTGAGGTGCGCTCTTCTTCAAAACCCAACTCAGGATGGGCGTGCAGATCACGGCGCAGTTCCGTCAGAAAAGCAATTTCGTCAGCAATCAGATCAGACATCAATCTCACTCTACACTTTTAAGGATTGGGCTTACCAGCAACTGGCCGGTTCCGACATCGGATATACCCTGATCGGTCTGGTGCGGGCCTGCATTGCAGGCCAGTGTGGCACCAAAACAGGCTTTGAAAATCAGATAAGGCGGCTGCCATTCAACCACATCATCCATCGCAGACCGCAGATGCGCAAACTGCTCTGCTACATCACACAAGGCTGCTTCAGATACCAGACCGGAGACCGGCAAAGGCAGCAAGGCCGTCACCACACCATTGGTAGCAACCGCCATACCACCACCGGCAGCAATCACTGCATTGGCCGCCACTGCCATATCGCGCTCATTACCACCAAAAACAGTGAGGTTGTGGCTGTCATGGGCAACTGTGGTTGCAAAAGCACCGTGCCATGCGCCCCATTCACGCAGATAACCGATTTTTGGTTTGGCCAGTGCGCGACCATGACGATGGGCAACAGCAATCAGCGTTGAGCCTTCAGGCGGCACCACAAAACCGTTTTCAACTGTGGTTTCAGCCTCGCCCCAGCGGGTAAAGCGCGGACGGTCAATGGTGGCCACGCACAGTTTTTTGGCACTTGAGGCTATGCGGAAATCATCCTCCTCAAGGGCAGAAATTTTCATCGAGCGGGTGAATGCACCGCCAAAAGTGTTGTGCGGTGCATGGTGCAAAACACCCTTGCTTGCCACCAGTTCACCATTGGCAAACACATGGCTGGCTTTGAAATCGCTCAGATTATCAAAGATCACGATATCCGCGCGTCGCCCCGCTGCTATCAGCCCGAGATCGTCGCGGTTGAAACGCCGCGCTGCATTGAGCGTTGCCGCTTGCAAAGCCCATTCCGCTTTCATGCCATAGCGCACGATACGGCGCACCACATCATCAAGTCCGCCAGCCTGATGCAGGTCATCGGGAAAAACATCATCAGTACACAGAGTAACGGTTTGCGGCAGGTGACCAAGCCGGTTAAGCTCGGCCACAAATTCCGGCAGCAAATGATCGTGCGAGCCGCGCATTTCAATGGTGAGACCGGCGCGTAATTTTTCCATCAGATCCGTGCCGGAAACCAGCTCATGATCAGAGGTAATACCTGCTGCCATAAATGCCATCAGGTCAGCGCCGGTGAGGCTGCGCGCATGGCCGCAAACCGGTTTTTGTGCTGCAAGGCCGGCATGCACAATGGCACTCATACGTGGTTCACCATTGATGACATTGCGCATGGTCATCACTTCGGCAATGCCGCCGATTTCAGGCCGCGCCAGCAATTCCTGCAGCACTGTGGCATCAAAATCCGCACCTGCAAGTTCCAGACCCGGTGCAGACGGCACGCAAGATGGTGCCAGAACAATAAAGCGCAAGGGCAGATCGCGGGTGGCTTGAATAGCCCAATCCACGCCCTCAACACCATGCACATTGCCAAATTCATGCGGATCCCAGACCACGGTTGTAACACCGCGTGCCACCACAGCCTGTGCATAGGTTGCGGGGGTAACCATCGAACTTTCCACATGCATATGGGTGTCGATCAGACCGGGTGAAAGAAAACCGCCTGTGGCATCAATTATGTGCGCCGCATCTGTGCGGGAACCTTGCGGATGTACGGAGGCGATCAAGGCGCCAACCAGCCCGACATCGGCAAGCCGATGCTCGCCGGTCACCATATCAATCAGGGTTGCATTGATGATCAGCGTATCAAAAGCGGCATCACCGCGTGCAGCGGCAGTTGCGCGCAAGCGCAATGCCGGATCGGCAAGGTCTGACGGTTCAGGCTTATTGCATGTCATGGTTTTGCTGCTTCCACTGTCAGCGCATCAAGAATGATGCCGAGAATTTGTGCGGCATCACCATCGCTGGCATAGGCTGCGTTAAATGCTGCATGGCTGGCGCGGGTTTCAACCACGGTGCGGCCACGGGTAAAAGCGCCTGCAAGTTCTACACCGATAAAGGCCCGCTCATATTGCACCAGATCAGGGCGGGCAAAGGCTACCGCCGCAGCCGGATCATAGAGCGCCATGGCAGCACGCCCGCGTGAAATCGCAATATTAATAAAGCCGTCAGTCATATCTGCAATCAGTGCGGCATTGCGGCCACCGGCACAGCGGATAGGGGCAACATCGGCAGGCGTGGCCAGAATTTTACGACAAAAATCAAGCTCAACCATTTTCAACGGCAGATTATGTGCCAGCACAATCGCCAGTGCCTCCGGATCAGCCAGCGCATTAAATTCGGCAGAGGCAGTATGATTGCCCTTGGTCAGGCCGCCGCCCATCCAGACCAGCTCATCGATTTTAGCAGCCAAATCAGGCCGTGCCAGTGCCAGTGCCGCAATATTGCTCAGAGGCCCGAGCGCCAGAATGCGCTTGGTGCCGGATGTGACTTGCAGCCAGTCGCACAGAGCCAGAAAGGCATGGCTCTCTATCTTGGCTGTTCCCTCCGGCAAAGAGAGGCCGGTTGACGGAATGCCGGTGTCACCCAGAATTGCAGTGGCGGTTTCGAGTGTTGCCAGCACCGGCTTGTCACGCCCCGCATACACGGGAAAGCCCCAGCCGAAAGCGGCAACCGCACCTTGCGCATTGCGGCACACCTGATCCAGCGGCGCATTGCCGAAAACCAGAGACACGCCATCAATTTCAAGACCTTGATGCTTCACCACCATTAAGGCGGCAATGTCATCAAAGCCCATATCTGTATCGACCCACACACCCATGATAGTTTCTTAGTCCCGTTCAAGAATAGCTGCACGCTCAATCGGAAAATCAAATGCAACCTCAGTGCCAAGCGCATAGGCCGGCATTGATGCATCTGTATCGGCCTTAACCGAACCAAACGCGGTTTCCAGCACATATTCACGGGTACCACCCGCAAAGGCTGCACCACGCACGATACCTTTTAATGGCCCGTTTCCAAGCGCTACAGTGCGCGGGCGGAAAGCAAGGCCAGCTGCTTTTGGCAGCGGTGCATTGAGCGGCACAATACCGGTTTCAGAATGCAGCTTGCCATCACGAATGGCAAAAACATTTTCAAAACCAACAAAGTCAGCCACAAAACGCGAAACCGGATTGTTATAAATCTCTTCCGGTGTACCTATTTGTTCAATCGCACCATTGCGCATCACCACAATACGGTCGGCCAGCGCCAGCGCCTCTGCCTGATCATGGGTCACAAACACCATGGTCACGCCGGTTTCCTGCTGCACGCGCTGCAATTCGGTACGCATATCGAGGCGCAAACGCGCATCAAGATTGGACAATGGCTCATCCAGCAGCAGCACTTTTGGTTCCATAACCATGGAGCGCGCCAGTGCCACGCGCTGCTGCTGACCACCGGAAAGCTCCGGCGGTTTGCGGGTGGCAAATTGAGCCAGACCCACCGATTTCAGTCCGCCTTCAACCTTACTGCGCAGGGCTTCACCTTTGATACCCTTGAGCTTGAGGCCAAAAGCAACATTTTCGAAAACACTTAAATGCGGAAACAGCGCATAGGACTGAAAGACCAGCCCGATCTGGCGCTTATTGGCAGCCACACGGGTAATGTCTTTGCCGTCCAGCCGGATTGTGCCGCCAGCAGGGGTTAAAAGACCGGCAATTGCACGCATTGTTGTGGTTTTGCCGCAGCCTGAAGGCCCGAGCAGCGCCAGCAATTCGCCTTTGTTGATGGTCAGGTTCAGCTTGTCGACGGCAATGGTATTACCATAGCTCAGTGTCAGCTGGTCGAGGGTGAGGTAAGCTTGATCAGACATAACGGGAAAATCCTAGGAAGCGTTCTGCGAGAAGGACAATGCCCATGGACAGAAAAGCAAGCAGAGACGAAAGTGCGGCGATGGAAGGGTCGAAAACGATTTCCATATAGCCCAGCATATCAATTGGCAGCGTACGCACGCCGGGGCCTGACAAAAACAGCGAAACCGGAACCTGATTGAAACTGGTTACAAAGCCGAGAATGAAGGCAGATAAAATCCCGCCTTTGATATTGGGCATCACCACGCGGAAAAACGCGCCGAGCCGTGAGCAGCCGAGCAGCACGGCGGCTTCTTCCATATCAGAACGCAGATTGGTGAGGCTGGATGATACCACACGCACCGCATAAGGCAGCACCAATGCGGTATGCGCCAGAAACAGCGCCAGTGTGATCGACATACCCACCGGCACCACAAAATAGCGCAGCAAAGCCAGACCGACAATAATGCCCGGCACAATCACCGGCGATGATACCACGGTGCGCACGGTTTCAGAAAACGGCATCTGATAACGCGCCATAGCATAGGAGGCCGGCACGCCAAGCAGCAGCGCCGTTAAGGTGCCGCCGATTGCCAAAATCATCGAGGTTATGAAGCTCTGCTGGAAGCTTTCAATCGTGAAAACTTTATAGACCCATTTGAGCGACAAACCTTGCGGCGGAAATGCCAGCGTATCACCGGCAGAAAACGATGCCGCAACGATGATGAGGAACGGGCCGATCAAAAAGACCACAACCAGCAAGAGAACTAAATTTGACCACAGACGTGAGCTCATTTTTTATCCCTCACAGTAGCAATGCGCTTCAGAAGCACGTTAGCCGCAAAACTCATTGCGACGAGGATGAGAGCGATCACACTGGCTGATGCAAAATCATTGGAAACAGTAACATGCTGATAGAGCAGGGTTTCCAGCATCAGAACCTTGGAGCCGCCAAGAATGGCAGGGGTGATATAAGCGGTGAGCGAACCGGTGAAGACCAGTGTGCCGCCGATAACCAGACCTTCTTTGGTCAGGGGCAGAATAATTTTCCAGAACACCACAAACCAGTTGGCACCAAGCACGCGTGCCGCAGGCACCACATCTTTCGGCAGGTTTTCAAGCGCACTGATCAGCGAGATAACCATCAGCGGCAAAAACAATTGCAAAAGACCGATAAAAATAGCGGTTTCGGTAAACAGAATACGCAATGGCGCATCGCTCAGACCAATGGATTGAAGTGCTTGATTGACGATGCCGGTGCGACCCAGAATAACAATCCACGCATAGGTACGGGCAACCGGTGAAATCATCATCGGCAGCATGATCAGACCGATCATCCGGCCTTTGGAGGTTGCAGGCAGTGCCACAATTGCCCATGCGGTCGCATAACCAATAATTGCAGCCACAACGGTAACTTCAAGTCCCAGCCGTAAAGTGCGCCAGAACACGGTGCGGTTCATCGGCTCTGAAAAGAAATCGAGCCAAGGCGCAATGGTCCAGCCTTCTGCCGAGCGAAATCCTTCAGACAGCAGCAAGATAACGGGGACGAGAAAGACAAGAGCCGCGAAAAGCGCTGCGGGCAATGCCAGCAACATGGCTTCGGTGCGGTTGTTAAACATGGGCTTTCCTATGAAATGACGGGGCAAACTGTTTCAGGCTTTTGCCTCGAAAAACAAAGCTGCCCGTGGTCATTGGCGACCCGGGCAGCTTATGAGAACTGGCCGGATTACTGGCCGATTTTGCTGTTCCACTCTTTCAACCATGTATCGCGGTTGTCGAGTGTTACATCAGCAGGAATGAGTTGCAGGCTTTGGGCGGTTTCTTCGCCATAGGTAATGTTGTTGGCAACATCGTCTGAAACCGTCACTTCTTTGTTGGTCGGGCTGTCGACCAGCTTGTCAGCAATCTTTTTCTGCACCTCGGTCGAGAGCCAGAAATCCATGAACTCATGGGCGAGATCACGGTTTTTGCTGTCTTTGGCCACAACCATAACATTCATGCCGCCGCTCTGACCTTCTTTCGGCGTTGCCCAAGCAAGCGGCAGATCTAGCTTGGTGAATGGCGCCCATGAGAAGCGGCCGATCGGTGCGGCCCAGATTTCTTCCTGCTGCATCAACTGCACCAGCTGCGATGATTTAACGTAAAAAGTCACAATATCATCAGACTTTTCACCAACGGCAGCAATGGCATTTTTCAGGTCGGCATTATTGGTGCCAAGCGCCTTTTCAATCATATAAAGCGCAGTAGGACCCTGATTGGTTGTCACATTCGGAAACGCAATATGCTGGGCATATTCAGGCTTCAGAAGATCAGCCCATGACTCGATTTTCATCTTATCGGTACGGTAAACAATGGAGGTCGCATAGAAAGTATAGCCAACACTCATGCCATCCTTGTTCGGATCTTTGGCAATATCATAGAGCTTGTCATAATTGGAAAGCTTGGCAGTATCTATTTTTTCGATCAGACCTGCGCGTGAGGCCTGCAAGGCATCAGCCATAGAAATCGTGGCGATATCAATCACAGGATTGGCCTTATTGGCCTCCATTTTGGCCAGACGCTCCACGCTGTTGCCGGTCTCTACCACCAGTTTACAACCGCATTTTTCTTGAAACGGCTTGTAGAGAATTTCGTTGAAATCATCCTGCGCAAAAGCATAGACGGAAATGGTCAGGGTTTTTTCCTGCGCATAAGACGCTGTGGTCAGAAGCGCGAGACTCGATACAGTGAGAAGTTTCTTAAGCACTTTCACATTCCTTTTACGGAGAGAGATGATGGATGAGGCAAATCGGATAAAACTGAACGGCAGGTCTGGCGGGCAATCAGGGTCATCGGCACGCGTGATGTGCCATGGGTTGGCACCAATCCTGCGGGGTTTTGTATTTTGCCTTCAATAACCTGCACCAGTGAGGCAATGGCGATCTCACCGATCCGCGGCAAATCCATGCGCACGGTTGAAAGTGCGGGTGTGATGCCTGAAGCCCAAAACAGGTCATCAAAGCCGATAACACTGACATCGTCCGGCACGCGGTAACCGGCATGGTAAAGCTCGGTCAGGGCGCGCAATGCATGGACATCAGAAACTGCAGCAATAGCGGTAACGCCACTGCAAACTTTAGCGCCAAGATGCAGCGGCGCACCGGCGCCAAACTCGGCTTCATGACGCTCAATCCACAGCACATCAAACTGCACTTTGCCTGAAAGACCGGCGCGAATACCACCGAGGCGGTCATTTTGCACAATGGAGTCCGGATTTTTTCCAATCAGTAAAACCCGCTGATGACCAAGGGCGGTGAGGTGCTCGCCGACCAGCATGCCGCCCTGCCAATGATCAGCAGCAACTGTATTGCCGGGGGTTGAAGGGCTGTCGATCACGGCGACCGGAATATCCATAGTGGCAATGCGGGTGCCAAGGCGCGGCACAATCACCAGTCCATCAACACCATATTCAATGAGTCGGTTAATTGCTTCTGTCTGTAGGCTGACATTGCCGCGGGAGTCTGCAATCAGCACACCGTAGCCGGCGGTAGCGGCTGCGGCCTCTATGGCTTGCGCAATTTGCGGAAACAGCGGATTGGCAATATCCGGTAAAACCAGCCCCAAAACACCGGTGCGGCCGGTGCGCAAAGCGCGGCCGGTATGGCTTGGTACATAGCCCATCGTGTCGGCCATCTCGCGCACGCGGGAAATCAGATTGGCTGAGACGCGCCCTTTGCCCGATAGTGCATTCGATACCGTAGCAACAGACACACCAAGAGCCTTAGCAATAGCACTAAGATTGATTGTTTGTTTTACTGGCGTGGAATCGGACATGGTTGCACAAGCTTGATTAAACGATTAATCAGTCGAATACGTGGTCTTTCGAACAGAGTCAATTCGGATTTATCGCAAGAGTGCAGCCATTGATGACTTGTAAATATAAGCGGACTATCATGCACTTGTGTAACGGACTGAATTGAGAATGAAAAACGTGCAGTCAACATTAAAAACGGTGGAAAACAACGAGCCACCGGATACGGTTTTCACAATGAATGAGGCAAATTATTATATAGGTCTAATGTATTTCGGAGACATTTTATGAGCTATAGCCGTATGTTTGTGTATTTTCTGATGTTTTTTATTCCTATCTCAAGCGTATATGCCGGGACTTTGCCATCACCTGAAGGCAAAGTGATTTTGACGATTTCCGGAAATATTACCAATACCAATAATGGCAAGACGGCTGAATTTGACCGCGCAATGCTGGAAAGCCTTGGTGTGCAGAGCATGCAAACCTCGTCTCCGTGGTATGATCACCGCACACAATTTGAAGGTATTAATTTTAACAAGCTGATGCAATTTGTCGGGGCATCTGGAACCAAAGTGACTGCTACTGCATTAAATGATTATGTGACAACTATTCCCTTGGAAGATTTTCAAAAATTCGATGTGCTGCTCGCTATGAAGCGCGATGGACAATATATGAGTGTTCGGGACAAAGGCCCGTTGTTTATTATCTACCCATTTGACAGTGATCCGCAGTTGCAAAGTCAAACCTATTACACGCGTTCAGCCTGGCAGGTTGCCAGATTAAACGTCGAATAGAGGTTCAATTTGAGACGCATTCTTGGAGTTGTGATTTGTTGCTTTGTTTTGGCAACAGGCTACATAGCCTATGTTATTGCAGAACGGCAGACCGCTCTTCAGAAGTTTGCCCGCTACAATGATTCATGGGCTATTAGCCAGATGCTGTCTGAATATATGCGTCTTGAACATCGTCTGGCGAATTATGCACTCGATACCACAGCGGCCAATCGTGATGAAGTGCGCTTGCGTCTAGAAATTATGTTGAGCCGGTTGGAGCTTTTGCAGCATGGCAGCCTTAATAGCTTTATTGCAACTGTGCCGACCCGTATCGCACTGATTTCAAACCTCGAGAGTGCACTCAACAGGCTAGACAAAAACCTCGATATTATGACTACGCAGGATATTAAAAATATGCTGCGGTCAATGAGTGTTCTGGATCCGGAAATGACAGCTTTAGCAGCTGCTTCCGTGGCACATGATGTCGGCCTGATCAGCAATGCACAGACAGAATTGCGTCAATTACATGTCGTTTATACAGGTTTTGCAGGCGGGCTGATTATTTGCGGAATTATTCTGGTGATCATGTTGCTTCGCCATAATAATCTGCTTGAAAGAGCTCATTATCAGATGCAGCATCTGACGAATGAACTTCGTGAGGCTTCATCGGAGATGCAGTCTCAGAACTATCGTCTGGCCTATGTTGCTCATCACGATGCACTGACGGGGCTGCCTAATCGCATTTTGTTTCGACAGGATTTAGAAACCAGATTGCAGGCAGATTTTACCAAAGATACTGCTCCTATTATCTTATTGCTTGATCTTGATGGCTTTAAAGATGTGAATGATATGCTTGGCCATGATGTTGGAGATGCATTATTGCAGAGTGTTGCAGAGCGGCTAACAGAACTGAGCCATGAGGGTGATCTGATATGCAGGCTTGGTGGAGATGAATATGCCGTTTTAACGACCGGCCTTAAAGAAAGTGAGGCTCTGGATTTTGCACGCCACATTGTGAGTGAAATCAGCCGGCCTTACGATGTTAAAGGGCGTGAAATAAAAATCGGCACCTGTATCGGCATGGCGGTTTCTGAAAGTAGCTGTGATTCTGAAGAGCTGTTTAAACGCACGGATCTGGCGCTTTATGAGGCAAAATCACTCGGAACAGGCCATATTTGTGTGTTTGAACCACAGATGCAAACGAGGCTGACAGAGAAAAAATCATTTGAAGCTGATCTGTTGCATGCGCTGCGCAACAATGAAATGCAGGTATATTATCAGGCGCAGGCCGATACTGTGTCGCGTGAAATCCATGGTTACGAGGCGCTTTTAAGGTGGTTTCACCCGGTTCGCGGGGAAGTCTCACCGGCAGAGTTTATTCCTGTCGCTGAAAAAACGGGTTTCATTCACGCGTTGGGGGATTGGGTTTTGACGACGGCCTGTACAGAAGCTGCCAGTTGGGAGGTTCCGCTCAATATTGCAGTCAATCTTTCACCGGTGCAGTTCCGCAGCCGTCATTTGATTACCAAAGTGATGGCCTCACTGGATAAAAGCGGCCTTGATCCCCGCAGGCTCGAGCTGGAAATCACGGAGTCGGTTCTTCTCGATAAGAATGAGCGCACTTTATACACATTGAAGCGCTTGAAAGCAGTTGGTATTCTGATTGCGATGGACGATTTTGGAACCGGCTATTCATCTTTGGGTAGTTTGAGTGCATTTCCGTTTGATAAGATTAAAATTGATCGTTCTTTTATCCGCAATGTGACAACAGACACGGATGCTTTGGCCATTGTCGAACTCGTCATAGGGGTCGGGCGTAATTTGCGTATGGCAACAATCGCTGAAGGTATTGAAACCGAAGAGCAGCTGGACTGTCTGAAAGGCTTGGGCTGTGACCAGATACAGGGCTATCTGATTGGACGACCAATGCCAGCAGCACAATTGAAAAACATATTAATCATATAAATATATCGAACATATAATTTAATAATGTACGATTTTTATTTATAAAATGCCGGCTATCAATTTATAGGTGGCATATTCTATGACTTATCCAGCCTGTATTAATATTATACAATGATCGCTATAGGATATGATGGTTGATATCATTTCTTATAGTGGATTTATAATTGATTGTATTTTAAAGATGTTTGGAGAGTTTAATGTATAAAATTGACTCTACTACCTACCGGACGATCCAGGATTTTAATGATCGTACGCGCTTTTTAATTCTTCATTATACGGCAGAGAATTTCACTGATTCCATCAACAGTCTGACTTTGCCTGCTGTTCCCCCTAAATCTCCTGTGAGTGTCCATTACCTTGTACCGGACCCCACGGATATGACATATTCTAATCTTTTCAGTGATGTCAGAATATTCAATTTTGTTGATGAGCATAAACGAGCTTGGGATGTAGGGGCCAGTGCCTGGCAAACACGAACCAACCTCAATGATACATCGATAGGCGTTGAGCTGGTTAATCAGGCATATGTGGATCCAACAACAGGGCAATTTGTCTTTCCGCCCTATGATGCACAGCAGCTCGAAGCCACTAAGCAAATATGCATTAATATTCTTCAGCGTTACCCTGATATCAGTCCAAAAAATGTACTTGCGCATTCTGATGTTTCTATTTGGCGCAAAAGTGATCCAGGGCCGCAATTCCCTTGGGAAGACTTTTATGATTCAGGTATTGGTGCGTGGTATGACGGCCCTGTGAAAGACAGCTATTTCAAAAAGTTTACTGATCAGGGTATTCCTGAAAAGGCTGACATTCTCGCCAGATTAAACAGATATGGGTATAGCCTGGATGGGTTAGATTCTGGACAACAGACAGGTTATACTTATGAGCAGCTTATCCGTGCATTCCAATTGCATTTTCGGCCGAAAGATTACAGCGGTACTGTCGATGTTGATACGGTCGCTACGCTTTATGCTCTTACTGACAAATATACGGCTCAACCAAAGGATGACCGGAGCTTATCATAAGCATAGTTTATAAATTTAAATGAGAATTTAAAACCAGGACAACCCGCAGAGCATAATAAGATTTTATGCTCTGCGGGTTTATTTTATTAAATATATTATTGTCACAGAGCTTGTTTAAAATGTCATAGGAACGCCCTATATAGACTTTAGGTGTTTATTATATCTCAGGCAGCGAGAGCTCTGCATAATTTGGTACTCTATCTGTGTAAATTTACAAAATCGGTTTGGGTTTTGCGCATTATGCAGTATGAAGGGCTACCGCCGCCTTTATAAAAAAACAATATGGCACTCTGTGCGCAGATGCCTGCATTCTCCCGTTGTAAACAAAGTCTGGACAAGCAGAATTGACGATTAAAACGCCGTATTACCTTATCGATAAAGCCAGATTGCTGCCTAATCTGGAAAAAATCAAATATGTCCGTGAGCAATCGGGCGCCAAATCCCTGCTGGCATTAAAATGTTTTGCCACATGGTCGGTATTTGATTTGATGAGTGAATATATGGACGGTACAACATCGTCATCACTCTATGAGGTGAAGCTGGGCAAGCAGAAGTTTGCCGGCGAAACACATGCTTATAGTGTTGCTTATGCTGATGATGAAATTGAAGATGTTTTGGCCAATAGCGACAAAATCATCTTCAACTCGATCGGCCAGCTCAACCGTTTTGACGCGGCTTCGAAAAATCACATTCGCGGCTTGCGGGTTAATCCGCAGGTCTCAACCTCTGATTTCGCGCTGGCTGATCCTGCGCGTCCGTTCAGCCGGTTGGGTGAATGGGATGCTACTAAAATTGAAGCCGTGATGGATAAAGTCTCTGGCTTCATGTTCCACAACAATTGTGAGAATGAAAATTTTGACCGTTTTGACGAAATGCTTGGCATTATCGAAGAGCGTTTCGGCCATCTGATTGCGCGCGTTGACTGGGTCAGTCTTGGTGGTGGTATTCACTTTACGGGTGAGAACTATCCGCTGGATCAGTTTTGCCAGCGTTTGAAAGCCTTCTCACAGAAATATGGCGTGCAGCTGTATCTGGAGCCGGGCGAAGCGGCGATTACCAAATCATCAACGCTTGAAGTAACGGTTCTGGACACTTTGTTTAACGGTAAAAATCTGGCCATTGTTGATAGCTCGATTGAAGCCCATATGCTTGATCTGCTGATTTATCGTCAGACCGCAAAACTGGAGCCTAATAAAGGCGATCATGAAATCATGATCTGTGGCAAATCCTGCCTTGCCGGTGATATTTATGGTGAGTTCCGTTTTGAAGCTCCGTTGCAAATAGGTGACCGCCTGTCGTTTCAGGATGCTGCCGGCTATACAATGGTGAAAAAGAACTGGTTTAACGGTGTTAAAATGCCGTCCATTGTTGTGCGCCAGCTTGATGGCACAGAAGTACTGGTCAAAGAATTCGGTTTTGACGATTTTGCCGGCAGCCTTTCTTGAGTTGCAACACCTAGAAATACAGCATCACTTTAGCTGAAAGTGGTGCTGTGATAGACTAAATCCACTGAATATTATGATAATCCCCGAAAAGGCTACTATGGAGCGTACCGCGTGAAATGAAAAAAAATGTCCTGATTATTGGTGCCGGAGGCGTGGCGCAGGTCGTTGCGCATAAATGCGCGCAGAACAACGATGTTCTGGGTGATATTCATATTGCTTCGCGAACAAAGTCTAAATGCGATGACATGATCGCCAGCGTTCGTGAAAAGAATAGTATGAAAGTGGAGGGCGTTTTAGAAGCGCATGCACTGGATGCATTGGATATCGAAGCCACTAAGGCACTGATTGCCAAGACAAATTCACAGATCGTTATTAATGTCGGCTCGCCCTTCATTAATATGTCGGTGCTGCAGGCCTGTATCGATAGCGGTGTTGCTTATATGGATACCGCCATCCATGAAGACCCGAAGAAAATCTGCGAGACCCCGCCTTGGTATGCCAATTACGAGTGGAAACGCCGTGAGCTTTGCGCTGAAAAGGGCATAACTGCTATTCTCGGCATTGGTTTTGATCCGGGCGTGGTTAATGCCTATGCACGTCTTGCAAAAGACGAGTATTTCGACAAGATAACCGATATTGATATTATTGATATCAATGCCGGTAGCCATGGCCGTTGGTTCTCAACCAATTTTGATCCGGAAATCAACTTCCGTGAATTTACCGGTCAGGTTTATTCTTGGCAAAAGGGTGCCTGGCAAACCAACAAAATGTTTGAGATTGGTCAGGAATATGATCTGCCGGTCGTTGGCAAACAAAAAGCCTATATGACGGGCCATGATGAAGTACATTCATTGGCGCGTAATATGGATGGCGCTGATGTGCGCTTCTGGATGGGCTTTGGCGATCATTATATCAATGTTTTCACCGTGCTGAACAAGCTTGGCCTGCTCTCAGAGCAGCCGGTAACCACCGCTGAAGGTTTGGAAGTTATTCCGTTGAAAGTGGTTAAAGCCGTGCTGCCTGATCCGTCATCGCTGGCGCCGGATTATACCGGTAAAACCTGCATTGGTGATCTGGTTAAAGGCACCAAAGACGGTAAAGAGCGTGAAGTTTTCATCTATAATGTGGCTGACCATAAAGACGCTTATAATGAAGTTGGCTCACAGGGCATTTCCTTTACTGCCGGTGTGCCGCCGGTAGCAGCAGCGATGCTGATTGCCAGTGGTGAGTGGGATGTAAAATCCATGGTCAATGTTGAAGAACTGGATCCGCGTCCGTTCCTTAATATTCTGGGCAAGCTTGGCCTGACCACTTGGATCCGTGATGAAAACGGCGAAAGACAATTGTCTTTCGATTAATACCACAGGCACATAATGAGTGATCAGTCAGGGGCGAAAGCCCCTGATTTTTTATTGTATTATTATATAGAAAAGCTAGTGTATTATTATCATTATAAAATTCTATGGGGACAATCATGGGCTTTGCATATTTGTCGATTATAAAACGCCTGAGTGCGCCGCTTGCAGCATTGATGGTTCTTTCAGCCTGTAATGTGAGTGTCGATGAAGGCAGGCCGCATTATCCGCCAGCCCGTCCGAACCAACCGCAGATGTGCACGATGGAGTATGCGCCGGTTTGCGGTGTGCGCAATAATCGCGAGCGTACATTTGCCAATGGTTGTCAGGCACGTGCCGAAGGTTATCGCATTGTCAATAATGGCCAGTGCAGATCAGCGCAAACACGCCCGCCACATGTACAGCAGCCGAGCCGACCTAATCGCCCTGAAAGACCAAACCGTCCGAATGGTAATTGGGGTGGCAATCACAACAATAATAATCGCCCGCAAACGGCTTGTACCCGTGAATATGCACCGGTATGTGCAACCAATCGTGGTCGCAATCAGACATTTTCTAATGCCTGTGTCGCACGCAATTCAGGTTTCCAGGTGGTAAAAAACGGTCCTTGCCGTTAATATAATTTAATTGTTTTTAAATTTTAGACTGCGGTGTTTTATAAAACATCGCAGTCTTTACTATTAAATTTACATAACGAGGTTTTATACAAAACCTAATATGCTGCCCTTGTTTCAATCTGTGAACTGCACTAGAGCATTGCACAGTCAGGTTGGTTTGCCCTGATGCCCAAGCCGTCAGTATAAACTTAACGTTCAAAGCGGTTGGTTATTAACTTATTTTAGCTGGATAGCGAAATACTCTGGTTGGTATTTTACATTCTGTGGATGACGGATCAGATGATAAATGGCTTGCATGAAGCAAAGCGCCTGTTGAGATACTCAACGATCCGCAGCGGACTTAGTGTTATTTCAGCGTTACGCCTTGGAAAGCTGTTCCCCGGAGCTGCCAAAAATGGGCTGATATTTACGCTTCACCATGTACGGCCTGCTGATAATAGTAAATCATTTTCACCAAATGGTATTTTATCGGTTACTCCGGAATTTTTGGAAGCAACAATTCAAACCGTACTTAAGGCTGGTATGATACCGGTACATGTTCATGAGTTGCCGGAATTACTACGCAATAAACCAGGTAAAAACCGCTATGTTTGTTTTACTCTGGATGACGGATATCGTGATAATGCTAAGTTTGCAGCTCCTATATTTTTAAAATATAAAATACCTTTTACAATTTATATTACTTCAGGTTTTTCCGCGCATACAAAAATTTTGTGGTGGGAGACGGTAGAATGTTTATTGAAAAAACTAGACAGGCTGAGCTTTGATTTTGGTCATGGCAATGAAACCCTTATTTTACAATCTCGGCGTCAGAAAATGGCAGGATTTGAGCGGTTTGCACATTATGTCGATGGCAGTGATGAAGAAGTTGCGGTCGACCGCATAGCAAGTTTGGCGCAAGCGAATAATATTGACTCGCTGAAGCTGACCAAAGATTTAATTATGGATGTGAATGAGCTTGCTGCGCTCGCCGACAACAAATTCGCCCATTTGGGGGCACATACTGCAAGCCACTTTAATCTCAAACGCACCAATCCTATGCGCCGAAAAGAAGAAATTATTACTTCAGCTGAATGGTTGAAGCATCAGCTTAATGTTGTGCCTCAATCATTTGCTCATCCCTATGGCTGGACGACAGCAGTGAGCCCGTGCAGTTGCGCGGCAGTGTATGAGGCAGGATTTTC
Source organism: Pseudochrobactrum mosebachae (assembly GCF_048914685.1). Taxonomy (GTDB): domain Bacteria; phylum Pseudomonadota; class Alphaproteobacteria; order Rhizobiales; family Rhizobiaceae; genus Pseudochrobactrum. Next base: position 178,773 of record NZ_CP128409.1, on the reverse strand, counting down.
TATTGCGGTGACTACGCAACCAGGTATGCTGAGTCCTGACTGCCTTGCGCAGCCGCAGGCATTTCCGCGTGTCTCCCTCAACGGTTATTTTCAAAAGCAGCGCTATATTGAAGCTCTGATTACTGGTATACCTTTTATGAAGTATTTTTAAAACAAAAACTCTAATTTATACTTTCCTACATTTATTTAATGCAATTTAGCAAAGTATAAATAATAAAACAGTTGTTTACAACTTACTATAAATAGTATTCAAATTAATTGATGTATGTGATCAAAATTATAAATTTAAATTACATATTTTTTAACGTTAACATCGTCAAGAGTAGCATTTATACCATTTCAATAATATCTCTGTTACAACTACCATGATAATTAATACGGGGGCGTGATTATCATGGCGTCGTCGATTGCCTGTTTTTTACAGGTAATCGACGACAACACAAGCGCAGTTTACGTTTAAGTCAAATTGCAAGTATTTGTTTTTTCTATTGAAATAATTATAAAATTTTATTTATGAAAAATAGTAAATTACTCATTCAAGGGGTAATTTACGTCAGAGGTTATTAAAGTATAGCCTCTGACGTAGGTGTTTAATCGGCTCGCTCAATACGCTTTCCGTCATTGTCGAAGCAATGCAGAACAGATTTTGCTGCGCTGATTTTTAGTGTTTCGCCAATAGTGATCTGGCTGCGGCCTGCAACGCTTAAGATAATATTGGTATTATCCTGCAAGCGGGCATGCACATAACTTTCGGCACCCACCAGTTCAACAGCATCAACTGTCACATCGGTTGTGAAAGTGCTGTCGCTGCTGTCTGAACCCAGTTTGAAACCTTCAGGACGCACACCAATAATCGCGGTATTGGCCGGTACTGCTGCGCTCAAGTCTTGCATCCATGCTGCGGTTGTGCCGGAGGCATCTTTATATGGCAGCAGGTTCATTGATGGTGAACCAATGAAAGTTGCGACGAAAGTTGTTGCAGGTTTTTCATAAAGCTCAATCGGCGTGCCAACTTGCTCAATATGACCGGCATTCAAAACAACCAGACGATCGGCCAAAGTCATGGCTTCCATTTGGTCATGGGTCACATAAACACTGGTTGTTGCCAGTGAACGCTGCAGGCGCTTGATCTCAACGCGCATATGCACACGCAGTTTGGCATCAAGGTTCGAAAGCGGTTCATCAAACAGGAATGCTGCAGGTTCGCGCACAATCGCACGACCCATTGCCACACGCTGACGCTGACCACCGGAAAGCTGGCGGGGTCTGCGATCCAGAAACTGTTCAATTTCCAGTGCTTTGGCAGCTTTGTCGATGCGCTGTTCGATCTCAGCCTTTGGTGTATTGCGGTTTTTCAGGCCATAGGCCAGATTCTCACGCACAGTCATATGCGGATAAAGCGCATAATTCTGGAACACCATAGCAATATCTCGCTCGGCCGGTTCCAGCTCATTCACCACACGATCCCCAATGGAGATCGTGCCGGATGTGATGCTTTCCAGACCGGCAATCATGCGCAGCAAGGTAGACTTACCGCAACCGGACGGGCCGACCAGAACAACGAGTTCACCATCGGCGATTTCAAGCGAGACGCCTTTAATGGTCTCGACATTGCCGCCATAGACTTTTTTGACATTTTGAAGAGAAATGCGGGCCATTATTTTTCCGTTTCAACAAGACCTTTGACGAACCATCGCTGCATCAGTACCACGACGATGATCGGAGGGATGATCGCAAGGATCGTTGTGACCATGACGAAATGCCATGGCGTTGCGGCATCAGCAAAATCAACCATTTTACGCAATGCAATGATGATAGTGCTCATCTTTGCATCATTGGTGACCAGCAGAGGCCAGAGATATTGCGTCCATCCGAAGATGAACAGAATAACAAAAAGTGCTGCAATATTGGTTTTCGACAATGGCAGCAAAATATCTTTCATGAAGCGCCAAGGCCCTGCATTATCGATACGTGCCGCTTCTACCAGCTCACCCGGAATAGTCAGAAAAAACTGACGAAACAGGAAAGTCGCAGTCGCCGAAGCCATCAATGGCAGTGTCAGACCGGCATAAGTATCTATCAGCCCAAGATCAACAATGACCTTATAAGTTGGCAAAATACGCACTTCTACCGGCAGCATCAGCGTGATGAAGATCAGCCAGAAAAACAGCATGCGGAAGCGGAAGTTGAAAAACACAATCGCAAAAGCTGAAGTGAATGAAATGATGATCTTGCCAATGGTAATGGCAAGAGCAACCACGGTTGAGTTGAACAGCAGACGCTCGAGGCTTACCCCGACAGTCCGTTCCACACCACCGGTCAAAGCATCACGATAGTTCTCAATAAAATGACCACCCGGCACAAGTGAGATCGGGGGCTTCAGAATATCTGAAGAGGTCATCGTTGAGGCGATGAAAGTATAGTAGATCGGAAAGGCAACAATGATGATGCCTATAATCAGCGCCAGATGGCTGATCATTACGGTAACGGGATTACGTTCAATCATGACCTAACCTCAGGAATAATGGACGCGCTTTTCAACAAAGCGGAACTGGAATGCGGTAAGGCCGATAACGATGATCATCAGTATCACTGACTGCGCCGCTGAAGAGCCGAGGTTAAGATTGACGAAGCCATCATTATAAACTTTGTAAACCAGTGTTTCTGTTGCTTTAGCAGGACCGCCTCCGGTTACTGCATGGATAATACCGAATGTGTCGAAGAACGCATAAACTGTATTAACCACCAGCAAGAAGAATGTAGTTGGCGCCAGAAGCGGGAAAGTGATTGACCAGAACCGCTTGATCCCGCGTGCGCCGTCAATGGCAGCAGCCTCGAGCAGCGATTTCGGAATAGCTTGCAGACCTGCAACAAAGAACAGGAAGTTATAGCTGATCTGTTTCCACGAGGCGGCAAAAATAACCAGTGCCATTGCCTGATCGCCTTTCAAGAGCGGATCCCAGTCCACACCATTGCGACGCAGCAGATAGGCAAGCGTACCCATGGCCGGCGAGAACATGAACAACCACAAAATACCGGCAATAGCTGGTGCAACTGCATAAGGCCAGATCAGCAATGTGCGATACAGGTTCTTGCCGCGCACAACTTTTTCAACGGCAGTGGCCAGAAACAGCGCAGCGCACATCGATAATAAAGCGGTCGCAATACTGAAAAAAATCGTGATCTGAAAGGAATGCAGATAATTAGGATCGGCAAACAGATCAGTAAAATTCTTAAAACCAACAAATGCACTACGCAGACCAAACGGGTCTTCACGCATCATCGACTGATAAATAGCCTGACTGGCGGGCCAGAAAAAGAACACAAAGGTGAGTACGAGCTGCGGAGCAACCAGCATATAGGGTAGCACCTTGTTGGGAAAAACAACACGCTGCACAAAAGTCTCCTTAAAATTACAGCGCTGCACGCCCGCAAAGACGCTTCAACACACCGCAACACTTTTAATATGCATGATTATTTATAACCGTCAGCAGAAGGTGATAAATAATCCAGCTAGGTTTAACGGCCAAATTTCAGCCGCTCAATATTGATATTCAGGTACTGCTCAAGTGCATAATGACATGCGTTAGAGCGTTTTCACTTTTCTTTGAAGCAGGAAGACCGCTCTATCTGTTTGTTTAAACGCAGTTTCGTATGGAAAACCGGTTTCCAATTTTCCTAAAACTGCTCTAAAGCGGGTAACGATCAGGTTGGATCACAGCGCTCGCTCTAGATTTTAGCTTTTTCGCATTGTCATACCTATCAAGTTGATTCAACTTGATAGTGAAATGCTCTAGGTTTTGAAGCAGTACCACCTGAAGAAAAGCCGCATGCTTCAAAAGAAACATGCGGCCGTTATTATCGTTTAGCGGGTTGCAGCTTCTGCAATCGCAGCATTTGCGCGTTCAACACCGTTTTTCAAAGCGGTTGCTGCATCTTGCTTACCGGCCAGCATCGCTTCATATTCTTCATTCAGAATATCACGCACCTGCGGCAGGTTTACCAGACGAACACCCTTGGAATTTGCAGTTGGCTCTTTGCCCATCATCTGCAGGATCGGTGTTTCACGGCCCGGGTTCTTATCGTAGAAACCGGATTTTTTGGTTTCTTCATAAGCTTCCAGTGTTACTGGCAAATAGCCGGAAATCTGATGCAAACGCGCCTGTGTTTTGGTTTCTGACAGGAAGTTGAAGAACTGGGCAATACCCTTATATTCTTCATCGCTCTTACCCGCAAATACCCAAAGGCTCGCGCCACCTGGAATGGTGTTCTGCGGACGACCTTCACCTTCATAATAAGGCAGCTGGCCGATACCGTAATTCAGACCGGACTTGATAACATCGCCAAGACCACCCGAACTCTCTGTGAGCATTGCACATTCGCCGGATGTGAAGAGCTGCTTGGCTTCCGAGGTGCGGCCGCCATAACGGAAGGCGCCGTCTTTCGCCAGATCTGCCAGACCCTGAAAATGCTCAACAAACAATGGAGCATTGATTTCAAGCTTCACATCCAGACCAGCAAGGCCGTTTTCCAGTGTACCGTAAGGCACATTGTTCCAAGCCGCAAAGTTTTCGGTTTGAATCCATGTCAGCCATGTGGAGGTAAAGCCGCAATTGGCTGCGCCACTGGTTTTGATCTTACGGGCTGCGTCAAAAACTTCCGGCCATGTTTTTGGTGCATTTTCAGGATCAAGGCCAGCTTTGGTGAAAGCGTCTTTGTTGTAATAAAGAATAGGCGAAGACGAATTATAAGGGAACGACAGCATGGTGCCGTCTGGTTTTGAATAATAAGCGGTAATGCCGGAAAGGTATTTCGCTTTATCGAATTTGAAGCCGCCCTTTTCCAGAACGTCTGCTACCGGCAGAACAGCGCCTTCAGCACCCATCATCACGCCGCTGCCCGCATCAAAAACCTGCAGGATAGCCGGCGCCTGTTTGGAACGGAATGCAGCAATACCGGCATTCAGTGTTTCAGGATACGAGCCTTTATAAACCGGCACGATCTTAAATTCACTCTGGCTTTCATTGAACTCTTTTGAGAGCTGTTCAACAACTTCGTTATTGGCGCCAGCCATACCGTGCCACCATTGCAGCTCAGTAACTGCAAAAGCGCTTGAAGCGAATGCAACGGACATAGTTAAAGCAGTAACTGAAACAGTCATCAGACGTCTGGACATGACTTCTCCCTGAAGGTCAATGAAACGGGGTTGTAGTGAATGGTTACGGTTATCGTTGCCCGACACTTATTATCGCCCCGCGGTTGTCATAAGCTCTTTCGTTTTAGCGCATATATCATTTAAATCGAAAGAAAAAAGCAGTTTTACGAAAGCTATTCACGCATAATTCAATGCCAAACTGCATTCTGGCTAAGAGTTTAGCACAAAACAAGCACTAATAAAATTACGCGGGCAAAAGATTGCTGTTTTTTAAAAACAAAATGTGAAGTGATTCTTTGCGGTTCTGATCTTGCTTATGACCTTGCGCTTTATGCGATAACTCTGACTTTCAGAAGGGGCCAAGTTGAACGATACTATCTCGCCAGATATCAGGAGGTAGTGTAGGATTTTAAGCGCTTGATCCATTTTAATTCAGTCTATTTTTTGTATAAAATTCTTTCCATAACTTAGCATAAAATATTCCATAGGTTCGACCCCCGTAAGGGCTCAACTGAGGCCTGTACTTCTCCTGAAAGTGGGTGGGAAACGTCTTTTCAAAAACCATTACGGGGTTAAAACTGGTATATGTTTTAAAAGCCAGAGTGTTTCACTATTAAGTTGAATCAACTTGGTGTGATGACAATGCGAAAACTCTAAAATCTAGGCGAGTTCTACGATCCAAGCGGATCATTATCCGCTCTAGGAAAATCCTACTAATAACTCTCTGTAATTTAAAAGGGAGTTATGCTGTCTATTGCAATATTTGCTGCTTTAAAAGAAAAAAGCCGGACTTGAAAAGCCCGGCTGAATTTAAGAAGGCGCCATAAGGCAAGCCTTCGGAGGGGAACACTTGCAGCGCGAAATGGGAGGAACCGCGCCAGCAAGTGATGTTCATATGGAGCATGTGCTGATTAAGTTCAAGGTCATATTCGTGTTTATTTGACCAATACGTAAAAAAAATAACGCCTATTGCATTAAAACTGTTGATAATCCCGCAGCTGCCTTTCGTTATCACTTTCGCTTGCATTCTAATAGCAAGCTAACCAGGTATTAGCCGCGTCTTGCCTGCATAATCCCGGCGATCACCACAAGGCCACCGCAAATTTGCCAGATGCTCAAAGGTTCAGAGAGCAGCACCCAAGCAAGAATCGCTGCTACAACCGGTTGGATCAGCAATGTCAGCGATGAAAATGCCACCGGCAGCCATGCAATCGCAAATGTGATCAGGCTTTGTCCACCGGCCTGTGTAATCCAAGCCAATGCAAAAACGATAACCCAGCCAAATAATGTGGTTGGAAAATATTGGGCTTCAAAAATCAGTGCGAGCGGCAAAATCACCAGTGAGGCGCTGATGGTCGTGTAAACCATAATGGTCGATGTTGAAAAACGCCGGCGTGTGAAACCGAGCATCAAAATATAGCCTGCATAAAGCACCGCAGCAAAAAGCGCGAGCGCATCGCCTTCAAGGCTGCTATGGGCTGATGTATCAGGCCCACCTTTCAGGATCAGCACGCCAATGATTGCCATGATCAGCCCGCTTAAAAATATGCGGCTGATTTTTTGCTTGAGAAATAGCCAGCCGCCAAGCGCTACAAATATCGGTGACAAATTAACAATGAGCGTCGAGTTGGCCACCGATGTCATGGTCAGAGAGATATGCCACGTAACCAGTTCCAGCCCGATCAATATGCCGGGTACAGCTAAAATTGCCATATCAGTGATTGACTGTGGCTTGAGCTGATCGGCTCCGTGCGACATCCGGTTGCTAAGGATCAGCATCGGCACAATAGCCAGTGCGAGACGCCAGAACGCCGTTACAATCGGCCCTGTTTCAGCAAATCGTACAAAAATTGGGGAGCAGGAAATCAGCAATCCGCCGAGCAATAATGCCAAGATCGCTTTTTTTTGCATATCGCTTTTTTGCATATCGCTTTTTTGCATATCAGCGGCGCGTATAATCACGTCGCCGGATGATGCCGCCACAGGCGCCGTCTTATCATTATTCATTGTTACCTGCGGCGCGCGTGAGGCTGCCTTATCGAGGGTTTTGCACATAATTGTGCAAACGTAATTTTTGGTTTCAAAAAAGCGCACCATATAATGATGCGCTTTTATATCGGGTATGTTACCCGTTCTCGTCTATCGTTTGTTATGAATAAAAGAACAAGGACTATTTTTCGTAACCGATAACACCTTTGATCTCAACAAATTCCCGAAGACCGAAAACGCCGTATTCACGACCATTGCCGGATTGTTTGTAGCCGCCGAATGGTGCTGCACCATCCCAGCCGGCATCATTGACGATCACATTACCGGTCCGCAGACGCTTGGACAAAGCGCGCGCTTCTGCCAAATCGCCCTGAATATAGGAGGCAAGGCCGTAAACTGTATCATTGGCCATTTCCACCGCATCATCCAGCGTATCATAGCCAATCATTGACAATACTGGTCCGAAAATTTCTTCTGCGGAAACCCGCATAGTATGGCCAACACGGCCAAAAATTGTCGGGCGGACATAATAACCGGACTTGAGATCATCAGGGCGGCCGGTACCACCGGTCACCAGTTCCGCACCTTCATCAATACCGGACTGGATAAGATCCTGAATTTTATCGAATTGCAGCTGGCTGACAACAGGGCCGAGATTGGTATCATCGGAGTTCGGATTGCCGGTGCGGTAGTTTTCAGCGGCGTCGCGTGCGATCGTGATGGCTTTATCCATCAGCTCCTGCGGCACAAACATGCGGGTCGGCGCATTGCAAGACTGTCCGCTATTGCCAAAGCAACGGGCGACGCCCGAGCGCACAGCTTTATCCAGATCAGCACTGCGCAAAATGATGTTTGGTGATTTACCACCAAGCTCCTGATGAACACGCTTGACAGTTGGCGCGGCATTTTGGGCAACACTGACACCGGCGCGGGTGGAGCCGGTGAAGGAAACCATATCAACATCTTTATGGCCGGAAAGGGCAGTGCCGACCACCGGACCATCACCATGCACGAGGTTGAACACGCCTTTTGGTACGCCGGCTTCATCCATGATCTCTGCAAACAGAATGGCGCTCATCGGTGCGATTTCAGAAGGCTTCAAAACCATAGTACAGCCGGTGGCAATCGCCGGTGCAACCTTTGCGGTAATCTGATTGATCGGCCAGTTCCATGGCGTGATCATCGCCACCACACCGATTGGCTCGTGCTCGATACGGGTTGTGCCTTGCATATAATCATAATCAAAGCTTTCAGCAGCTTTGATTGTTTCCATCAGATGAGCAATGCCGGAGCCGGTCTGATCGGACTTTGCCATAGCAAGTGGTGCGCCCATTTCCTGAGAAATAGCCGCACCAATTTCATCCGCACGGCGCATAAACACTTTGAGAATACGATTGAGCAGGGCAATGCGCTCTTCTTTGCTGGTCGCAGAGAAGGTTACAAAAGCGGCTTTTGCAGCCGCCACTGCTTTATCAACATCCGCTGCCGAGCCCATAGCAATTTGGGCAAATGCCTGCTCTGTTGCCGGATTTATAACATCCAGAAGCGTTGCAGGTGTTGCCGGCACGACAGGATCAACCCATTCGCCGTTGATATAAAATTTAAGCGCGTGATCCATAGTTCCCATCCTGTCATGCTTTATAATGCTGTAAGTTTTAAATCAGGTTTGGCGGTCAGTTTAACCCGTAACATCACTATTTCAACCGCTGAAACCAAGTGACTTGATCTTAAAACGTTATGAAGTCTATGCCATTCCGGCGTGAATTACAGCTTGTCTGCAGCACCAAGATTAAAGACTTCACTATGGGTGGCGACAAAAACATCACCATTGCCGCTGACCCAGCCACGGAACATTCCGTCAGTATTGAACGGTGCGGTAATGGTGCCGTCAGCACCAATACAGACCAGACCGGCGCCAATATTATGCGGCTTGAGATCATCATGGATCACTTTGCCGGCAGCCTGTTCAACATTCTCGCCTAGATAGGCAACGCGGCTGGCAATCTCATGGCCCACAGCATGGCGTATGAAAAACTCGCCCTTACCGGTTCCCGATACGGCGCAAACACCGTCACGCGCATAAGTACCGGCACCAATAATAGGAGAATCTCCGATACGACCGGCAGGCTTGTTATTATAACCACCGGTTGAGGTGGCGGCAGCAAGATGGCCGTGGCTGTCGAGAGCAACTGCACCGACTGTACCGTGTTTCTCAGCTTCGGAGGCGGCGGCGGCAGTGCCGGCCTGCTCATGGGCTTTCATTGATGCCAGCGCATTACGGCGGCGATCGGTGGTGAAATAATCACTTGCAACCATATCCAGACCGGCTTTTTCAGCAAAGTCATTGGCTGCATCGCCACCGATCAGCACCATTTCGCCTGAACGCAGCACAGCATGAGCGGCTTTGATCGGGTTTTTAATGCGATTGGCTAAAGTAATCGCTCCTGCTTCTAAGCCGCGGCCATCCATGATGGATGCATCAAGCTCATGTGCGCCATTGGTATTGAGAGCGGCACCATATCCGGCGTTAAAATGCACGGAATCTTCCATCACGACAACTGCGGCTTCAACCGCATCAATAGCATTGCCGCCCTGGCTCAGAACCTGCCAGCCGGCTTTGATCGAACGACCCAGATCAACGCGTGCCGACGCCCATTCTTCAGCGGTCAGGTCTAGCTGAGCCATGACACCGCAACCGCCGTGAATTGCCAATGCAAATTCGGACATTATGTTCTCCATTATAATGTGGGCAGCCTATGAGCCACACAGGTCTTCAGGCCGGTTTTTAGGCCTGAAGATTATAAACCGCAAGCGTTTCGCTGAGTTTTATACCGTGAGCGTTTCGCTCAGTTTTATGATGTCAGGCCCAAGTGGCTTCCAAAACGCGGATCCAGTTTTTATAGGCGATTTTTTCGATGGTTTCCTGATCATAACCGGCTTTACGCATTTCTGCGATCAGGAGCTGCAAATCTGCGGCGCTCGCCAGTGAATCCGGAATGGTTGTACCATCAAAATCCGAGCCCAGAGCCACATGATCAACACCAATACGATTGATGATATAATCAATATGGCGCACCAGCTCGCTCAATGGCGTATCGGTGATTTTCTGGCCGTCGGCACGCAGGAAAGAAACGCCGAAATTAATGCCCATCAGACCACCGGTCTCTTTAATCGCATCCATCTGTTTTTCAGTAACATTGCGACTATGGGTGCAAAGCGTGTGCACATTAGAATGGCTGGCAACAAGCGGCGCATCGGAAATTGCAGCAATATCCCAGAAGCCCTTATCGTTCATATGCGACAGGTCAACCATGATCTTCAATTCGTTACAGGCACGGACCAGTGCCTTACCGGCATCGCTCAGGCCGGGGCCGATATCCGGAGTGCTCGGAAAGCGGAATGGTACACCATGAGCAAAAATATTCGGACGGCTCCAGACCGGACCCAGCGAGCGCAGGCCTGCCTGATGCAGAACATAGAGTTCATCAAGGCCTGCAGAAATCGCTTCAACGCCCTCAATGTGAAACACGGACGCGAAAGCGCCGTCGGCCATAGCGGTGCGGATGTCATTGGCATCACGACAGATCTTCAAACCACCGGAGGATTGCGTTTCAATTTTGGCCAGAAGGGCGGCCATACCGAGGGTGATTCTCAGCGCTTCGCCGTGTTCAGGTGTCGGATAGTCACCATTGGCATCTTTTTCCATCGATGGTGACGGCACATAGATTGCGCATAACCCACCGGCAAGGCCACCTTTTTTGGCGCGCGGCATATCAATATGGCCAACAGACTCACCCTCGATAAAGCGCGAAACAGGATCAGGCTGGGACGAGTTCCACAGGCGCAGCAACACGTCATTGTGCCCATCAAAAACAGGGGTGAAAATATCGGCCGGTGTAGAATTGGACATGAGGAATAAAACCTTATCAAGTTTATTTTATTAGCGTATAACGCATTGCTAATATGTATGATTAACGCGGATAGAGAGTTATATTTCAAAGGTACAGCAGGAAACTGCCTGTGAGATTAAACGGTTTTGCACGTGATACTCCCAAAATATTTCAGGCTGAATTGTCGCAAACAAGACAGGTTAAAACGTTGGTGCCGACTGGTAACTGATTGGCCAAGTCAGTCATTTTGCTAGCAACTGAAAATGCGATTTTGTTCAAGCCAAGGCCCCCGGGAGAAAAGTGCATCACCAATAATTTATAATGTTATGAACAAAAAATCGCATGCAAAGCCTGCATAGGCTCTGGCAAAATCTGCATTGGCGGCATTATTGGCCTTCATGATAACTGAACCGCATTAATGACGGTTTTCTTATACATTAGAAACTAAACCGCTGGCAGGGGGGCGTCTCGGCCAGTTTCTTAAGTGATACGAATAGGGAAGAGGAAATCACCGTGATTTCAAGACGTAATTTTATGGCGGGCGCAGCAGCTGTTCCGTTTCTGTCATATGCCAGCTTGCTGCCAGCGATGGCTGCCGGCCGCCAGGACATTCTGGTTGTAGCACAGCAGCTCGATAACATGACCAGCCTTGATCCGCACGAAAGCTTTGAAGCTGTCGGCAGCGAGATCTGCAACAACATGTATCAGCGCCTGATCCACCCAAGCGCAACCAACCCTGAAGAGATTGAAGGCGGCGTTGCCAGCTCATGGGAAGGCGATGCTGAAGGCAAGGTCTTTACATTCAAGATCAATCCGGATGCTAAATTTGCCAGCGGTGCCAAAATTACATCGGAAGATGTTGCATTCTCCCTGCAGCGTGCAATCAAGATGAACAAGGGCCCGTCATTCATCATCGGTCAGTTCGGTTTCACACCGGAAAATGCCGATGCATGGATTGTCGCAACCGATGCTGACACTGTGACCCTGAGTGTTGAAACTCCGACCTCATTGTCGTTCCTGCTTTATTGCCTGTCTTCAAGCGTTGGTGCGGTTGTAGAGAAGAAAGTCGTTATGGAACATGCTTCCGGCGACGATTTCGGCAATGGCTGGTTGCAGAAAAACAGTGCGGGATCGGCTGAATTTACACTGATTGCATGGAAACCAAGCGAAAGCATTATGCTCAATGTGAACCCGCATGGCGCCTATAAAGGCAATGTTAAGCGTATTGTTCTGCGTCATGTTGCCGATCCGTCTTCACAGCTGTTGATGCTCCAGAAAGGTGACGCGGATATTGCCCGAAACCTGACTTCAGAACAGCTGCGCGTGATCGAAAAAGACGAAAATTTCCTGCTCGTTCAAAAGGGCGTTGCCGGTATTGGTCTGATGTCGCTGAACCAGAAGGTTGAAAAGCTGACCAATCCTAAGCTCTGGGAAGCGATCAAATGGGCGATTGATTATAAGGGCATTCAGGAAAATATTGTTCCTTTGACCCATAAAATCCACCAGACTATTATTCCGGAAGGTTTTCCGGGCGCGTTGAACGATACTCCGTTCCAGAAAGACACAGCCAAAGCCAAAGCATTGATGGCTGAAGCCGGTCTTGCCGACGGTTTCTCGATCTCGATGGATCATTACTCCGCACAGCCTTGGCCGGATGTTGCGCAGGCAATTCAGGCAAACCTTGCAGATATTGGCATTAAGGTTGAGCTGCGTGCGGCTGAAAACCGTCAGGTTCTCACCAAAATGCGTGCCCGCGAGCATGAAATTGCACTGACCTCATGGGGTTCAGACTATTTCGATCCGAATACCAATGCGGACGTATTCTGCAACAATCCGGACAATTCGGATGATGCGAAGACCAAGCCTTTTGCATGGCGTTCAAACTTCCAGAATGCAGATTTTGCTAAGAAATCTCTGGCAGCGCGCGATGAAAAAGACCCGGTTGCCCGCGTTAAGCTTTACGAAGAACTGCAGCGTGAATTCATGCACAACAGCCCGTTTGTTGTGATGGTTCAGACCGTTATGACTGCTGCCTGCCGTAAAGACGTCACAGGCATGCGCCTCGGCGTATTGTCTGATACCCACTCTTACGCAGGGATTGCGAAAGCTTGAATAAGAGCCTGAAAAATCTGACTGGTACTCTGGGCAGCGTGTTAATCACGCTGTTCGGACTTGCCATTGTCACATTCATGATTGGCCGCGTTATGCCGGTTGATCCTGTCATTGCTGCCGTCGGCGATAATGCGCCGGAGGCCGTTATACAACGCGTGCGCGCAGAAATGGGGCTCGATCAGCCTCTCGTCGTGCAGTTTTTTCATTATATCGGTCAGGTTTTGCAGGGCGATCTCGGCAATTCTATTCTGACCCGTAATCCTGTTACAGTTGATATTGCCCGCTATTTTCCTGCAACCCTTGAACTTGCCACTGCAGCGCTCCTCCTCTCTGCATTGATTGGTATTCCATTGGGTGTGTGGGCAGCGGTGCGTCAAGGCACATTGACCGATCAGGCGATCCGCGTGATTTGTCTGGCTGGCCATTCTGTACCGACCTTTGTGCTCGCGCTGATTTCTCTGCTGGTATTTTATGCAGCGCTCGGCATTGCGCCGGGACCCGGCCGTCAGGACATTATTTTTCAGGATATGATCCCGCATGTGACCGGTATTCTGACTATTGATACGCTGCTTGACGGTGACATGGATGCGTTCTGGGATGCGCTTGCGCATATGGCCCAGCCGGTTATCATTCTCGCTTATTTCAGTATGGCTTATATTACCCGTATGACCCGCGCTTTCATGCTTGATGCATTGAAGGGCGAATTTGTTATTACGGCACGTGCTAAAGGTCTTTCAGGCAGTGCAGTGATCTGGAAACATGCTTTCCCGACAGTTGCTGTGCAGCTTGTGACAGTGATTGCTCTGACCTATGCAGGCTTGCTTGAAGGTGCAGTGGTCACGGAAACCGTGTTCAGCTGGCCCGGCCTTGGTCAGTATCTGACAATTTCACTGATGAATGCAGACATGAATCCTGTCGTCGGCGCCACTCTTTTGATTGGTGTCATCTATGTCGGGCTTAATCTGCTCGCTGACATTCTTTACAAGGTACTGGATCCTCGCGTCAGATGATATTTTCAACTTTTCATAATTGGGCGCTGAATGAGACACCTTCATCGCCATCACAGGCTCTTTGGGGTCGCCGTTACCGCCTTTGGCTTAATCTGAAGTCAAATCCGCTGGCGATGATTGGCCTGTTCATCATTTTGCTGTTTGTATTCATTGCGATCTTTGCCCCGTGGCTTGCACCGCATGATCCGAGCATTCAAGAACTTACCAACCGTCTGGCAGCACCAAGTGCTGAACATTGGTTCGGCACCGACGAATTGGGCCGCGATATCTTCTCGCGTATCCTTTACGGTGGACGTGTAACGCTGGGTATGGTGATTGCGGTTGTTATTCTTGTTGCACCGCTCGGCCTGATCATTGGTTGTGTTGCGGGTTATTACGGCGGTATCGTTGATACGATCCTGATGCGCGTGACCGACGTTTTTCTCGCATTTCCGCGTCTTATTCTGGCGCTCGCCTTTGTGGCAGCCCTGAAACCCGGCGTTGAAAGTGCGATTTTGGCGATTGCGCTGACAGCATGGCCTCCTTATGCGCGTTTGGCGCGTGCGGAAACCATGACCATTCGTAATACTGATTATATTGCAGCCTATCGCCTGACCGGTGCCAGTTCTGCACGTATTATCGTCCGTCATATTGCACCGCTTTGCACACCAAGTTTGATTGTGCGTATCACACTGGATATGAGCTCGATCATTCTCACTGCCGCAAGCCTTGGCTTTCTCGGCATGGGTGCGCAGCCGCCTTCACCGGAATGGGGCGCAATGATTGCCACCGCCAAACGCTTTATCTTTGAACAGTGGTGGGTTGCTACTATTCCGGGTCTTGCGATTTTCTTTGTTTCGCTCGCGTTCAATTTCCTCGGAGATGGCTTGCGCGACGTGCTTGATCCTAAGCAGAATTGAGGCAGGGAAAAATGCTGGTAGATATCAAAAATCTGAAAATCGCATTTGAAACCCGCACCAGCCGCTTTGAGGCAGTGCGTGGTTTGTCCTTGCAGCTCGGCCGTGAAAAGCTTGGTATTGTTGGCGAAAGTGGTTCGGGCAAGTCTTTGACAGCGCGCGCACTCATGAAGCTTCTGCCGTCAAACGCCGAGGTGACTGCCGACACACTGAGCTTTGACGGTCAGGATTTGCTTACTGCTTCTGAAAGCCAGATGCGTAAAATCCGGGGCAAGCGGGTAGGGTTCATTCTTCAGGATCCTAAATATTCGCTCAATCCGGTTAAGACCATTGGCTCGCAGGTTGCTGAAAGCTGGCGCACCCATAAAGGCGGCAGCAAGAAACAGGCTCTGGAAGCGGCGATTGATCTGCTTGATCAGGTTAAAATCCGTAACCCGCGTGAAGTAGCAGCCTCCTATCCGCATGAAGTTTCAGGCGGTATGGGTCAGCGCGTCATGATCGCCATGATGCTGGCGCCGGATCCGGAACTGCTGATTGCTGACGAGCCGACCTCGGCTCTTGATGCGACTGTGCAGGCAGAAATTCTGCGTCTGATCGATGATCTGGTTTCCAGCCGCGGCATGGGGCTGATCCTGATCAGCCACGATCTGCCATTGGTTTCGCATTTCTGTGACCGTGTAATGGTCATGTATATGGGGCGCGTTCTGGAAGAGCTGCAGGCATCGGAACTGAACAATGCCCAGCATCCTTATACCAAAGGCCTGCTGAACTGCATCCCGTCGCTGACGCATCCGCGTGATCGTCTGCCGGTGATGACCCGTGATCCGGAGTGGCTGAAACAATGATAGTCGTTGATAATCTGAAAATTCAGTTCGGTGATCGTGAAGTCGTTAAAGGCGTATCGTTCAGCGTCGAAAAGGGCGGCAGCTTCGGTATTGTCGGTGAAAGTGGCTCGGGTAAATCGACCATTTTGCGGGCTATGGCCGGCTTGAATGAAAGCTGGAGCGGACGCATTGCTTTTAACGGCAAAGACGCACCCTTGAAGCGCACACCGGAATTTTTCCGGTCTGTGCAGATGGTGTTTCAGGATCCGTTTGGCTCACTGCATCCGCGCCAGACCATTGACCGGATTTTGAGCGAGCTTTTGCTGGTTCATAATATCGACAATGTTGAAGAGCGCATCAAGCAGGTTTTGTCGGATGTGGCCTTGCCGCAAACCGTGCGTTTCCGGTATCCGCATCAGCTTTCCGGTGGTCAGCGTCAGCGCGTGGCAATTGCCCGTGCACTGATTGCCGAGCCACAGGTCTTGCTGCTGGATGAGCCGACCTCTGCGCTCGACGTTTCCGTGCAGGCTGAAATTCTCAACCTGCTGGCTGATCTGCGTGAAGCGCGTAACCTGACCTATGTGCTGGTGAGCCATAACCTTGCGGTTATTGCCCATCTTTGCCCAAATGTCGGTGTGATGCAAAACGGGATCATGGTTGAGCAGCTCACCGCAGAAGATCTGCGGGCAGGGCGCACCACCCATCCGCATACTACTGAGTTGCGCGAGTTAAGTGTTACGATCGAAGAACCGGTCTAAAAACCACAAAAGGCCGGAAAACAGCAGTGTTTTCCGGCCTTTTTTCTAATAACCATACGATTGCCGGTTTTTGCCATGATGCGAGGCCGGTGCATAAAAGAGATGATCATGGGTATGAACTGGGACGCTGCCGCACAAACCGCACAAAATCTTGCCAGCCAGTGGCCAGCCAGCGAGCCGGGCGGTGTGATTGTCGGTTTTGACAAGACAGGCATCGTTTTCAGCTTCGCCGGTGGTGTGGAAAGTCTGGCAACGCATAAGCCGTTTACAGAAAATAGTGTGGTGCGCTTTGCTTCTGTTACCAAGCATGTTTTTGTCTCTATGGTGCTGGCACACAGCGACAAAATTGCGCTTGATGACCGGCTGGGTAAACATCTGCCGGAACTGAAAGCACCACTGAGCGATGTGACTGTCGGACAAGCACTGGATATGAGCGGCGGTCTGCCGGATAGCCGTGAATGTCTGACACTGCTCGGCCTTTCAATCTACACCGAGACCATGAATGACAGACTGATGGAATTCCACAGCACAATGGAGCGCCTGAATTTTGATGCGGGCACGCAGGTGTCCTATTCCAATACCGGTTACCGCCTTGTTGAGATTGCGCTTGAACGTCTTGGCCTGCGCTTTGATGATTATCTGCAAACGCAGGTTGTGCCTGCACTCGGCGTGCAGTTAAAAGCGCCGGATGTCTGGAATGATCCGGTGGATGGTTTGGTGCCGGGCTATTGGTTCAACGGTTCAAAATGGCAGCTGAGTGCTGCGGGCCTGTATATTTCTGCTGCAGGCAGCCTGACAGGCAGCGGCACAGCACTGGCCACATGGGCGCAGGCGCTGATGACCGGTAAAGGCACTCTGGCCGGTGTGATTGAAAAGCTAAGCGCACCGCGTAAACTGGCTGATGGCCGGATGTCGGATTATGGTCTTGGCTTTGTAAATTCTGAACTGGACGGTTTGAAACTGGTTGGCCATGGCGGTTCACATCCGGGCTATAAAAGCTATGTGCTGATCAGCCCTGAGCTGCAATGCGGCTTTGTGGTTGTGGCCAATCGTGACGATGCCAATGGTGGCAAGATCGCGCAAGTAGCGATGGCCGCTCTCGCAGATCTGCAATTGCCGCAGCCGGCCAGCACCCTTGCGGATGGTTTATATGTAACTGAAACCGGCCATGACTGGGTTGAGATCAAAGGCGCTACCGTCAACTATCTCGATAATGAAGATGCGCTCTATCCTGAAGCCGATGGCTGGTTCTCATCACGCTCGGCAACCTCACCAATTGTGCTGCGCCAAAGCGGTGACGCCTTGGAAGGCGAGCTTGGCCATGCGCCGCGCCGCTTATTGCCGGTAACTGCCAAACCTGCCGGCAAGGCGCTCGATGGTTTTTGGAAATCACCATATGGCGCGGTTTTTGACATTATTGATGGCGCGGTTGTGATGGGCATCGGCCCAATTCGCCAAACAATGCCTTTGAGCGATCTTGGCGGCGGGCGTTATCTGTTTACACTTCATGACGGCCCGTGGACAAAACGTGTTTGCTTGCATGTTCTGGGTGAAAACCGGATTGAGCTGGTGCTGAGCCGTAGCCGTATGCTTGAATATTATCGCTAAATTAATATCACTTGTTTAAATGCCGGTGTCTTTAAGCCTTATCATTTAAGGATACCGGTATTGATACGGAACCTCTGAAGTTTCTGTTCAATGCCAGTATCCTGTCGTATAAGCTTATTCCTGACTTGCATAATTAAATGCAAGATACGCAATAGAAACGAAGGATAACCATTGTGGAAATTAAGTGGGTAGAAGACTTTCTGGCGCTCGCTCATACTTTAAATTTCTCCAAGGCGGCAGATGAACGTCATGTGACGCAATCTGCCTTCAGCCGTCGCATAAAGCAGCTGGAAAGCTGGCTCGGTACAACATTGATTGACCGTGCGACTTATCCCTCGCAGCTCACTGAAGCCGGTGAAAAATTTATACCCGTGGCGCAGGAAACACTGAAATCGCTCTATCAGCTGCGTCAGGGCTTTCATGCGAACCAAACGCTGGATGCGCAGACAATCTCTTTCATTGCGCTGCATACATTATCTTTCACATTTTTTCCGCAATGGCTAAAGGAAATCAGCGATGCTTCGTCGCCTATTTTTTCACGTTTGCGCCCTGATTCCGGCAGCGTTGAAGGCAATGTGAATGCGCTTGTGGACGGCGATTGCGATTTTCTGCTGACATATGTTTATCCTTCCGTGCCATTACTGCTTAATAGCGCAGACTTTGATTATAAAGTTGTTGGCTATGAGCAGATTGTGCCAATCAGCGCGCCGGATGCAGAAGGCAACCCGCTGCACATGGTTGGTCGTGATGATCGCTCCTTTGATTATATCGGGTATGAAAAATCGTCATTCTTCGGACATTTGCTTGCCGAGCTTTTTGCCCGTAAAATGCCTGAACACCGGCTGGTGCATGAGGCCAGCATGTCTGTCGGGCTTAAAGGTATGGCAATGGCCGGCTGGGGCGTGGCTTGGGTACCACAAAGCCTGATTGCTGAAGAGTTGGCCAGCGGCCAATTGGTGCATGGGGCAGATCCGTCATGGAACATTCAGGTGGAAATCCGACTTTACCGCTCCAAGACTAATAAACGTGCTGTGATTGAGCGACTATGGAAAAAGCTTGATGATATGCGCCCGAATGCTGAGGATATTTAAATAAAAAGGGCACCATATGGTGCCCTTTTTTGTCTATCCGCACATGCTTCAAGCGGGTTTCATGGTTCTGAAGCCGCTAACCTGACGTATTAATACCGGTGTCATCAAAGCCAGCCCGACGAGTGACGAGTAGATTTCCGGCACCACCAGCAGGATTGCGGCAATGATCAACGTGATATTTTCCCACAATTTGGTACGGATCAGCATGAAACCGGACAAAGCTGCACCCAATGCAGTAATCCCGATCACGCAGCCAAGAAATGCCGTGAAGAACTCGCCCCATGAGAAGTTGGCATTGACCAGCAACAGTGATGGCGAGAACACAAACACAAACGGTACCAGCACTTTACCGAGGCCGAGACGGAAGGCGGTATTACCGGTTTTAAACGGATCAGCACCAGCCATACCTGCTGCCGCATAGGCGGCCAGAGCCACAGGCGGGGTAATATCTGCAAGAATACCATAATAGAATACGAAGAAATGCGCGACGAGCGGTTCCACGCCAAGCATTGCCAATGTGGGGGCAGCAATGGTTGCCATAATAATGTAATTGGCGGTGGTCGGAATACCGCACCCCATCAGAATACAAACAATACCGGTCATAATCAGCGTGAACAGCAGCGTTAAAGTGGTGGCGCCCATCAAGGATGCCGGCACAAAAATGCTGAACCAGCTGGCAATATCGGCCGCTGTTGTGGTGACAATATAAGAAATTTTAAAGCCGACGCCGGTCAGTGTAACCACACCGACAACAATACCTACGGTTGCGGCGGCCGCACCCACAGCAAGCGCATATTTGGCACCATCACGCAGACTTTCAAAAACCTCTTTTAGTGACATGCGCTTGCGAGGATTTAGCAGGCCAACAGCAACACACAGGGTAATCCCCCAGAATGCGGCCATATAGGGTGTGTAGCCCGATAACAGCACGGCAATCAGCACCACAAGCGGAATTACAGTTGGCCAGTCGCGTTTAAATGCCTCTTTGAGATCCGGCATTTCTTCCGGTGTCATGCCGCGCAAACCTGTTCGTTTGGCTTCAAAATGCACCTGCATCAATACGCCGAAAAAATGCATGAAAGCCGGCACAATGGCTGCAATAATAATGGTTGTATAAGGCAGATTGAGAAACTCAATCATCAAAAACGCGGCAGCACCCATGATTGGCGGGGTAATCTGCCCGCCGGTTGAAGAGGCGGCCTCAACGGCGGCAGCAAAATTGCGCTTATAACCAAGACGGATCATGGCCGGAATGGTGAGTGAACCCACAGTGACAGTATTGGCCACTGAAGAACCGGAAATCATACCAAACAGCGCCGAGCCGAAAATGGAAACCTTGGCAGGTCCGCCTGCATAGCGACCGGCGACCCATGCGGCGCAATCCAGAAATAACTGGCCAAGGCCGATACGGGTGGCAAACACCCCGAACAGTACAAAATGGAACACATAGGTGGCGACGACGCCAAGAGCGATACCATAAACACCTTGTGAGGTCAGGTAGAGATGGTCAATAATCTGCGGAACCGTTGAGCCCGGATGCACCAGAATGCCCGGCATAGACGGACCAAAATAGGCATAAAGCATAAAAGATACAGCAATAATCGGTAGCGGCCAGCCAACAGAACGGCGGGTGGCCTCTAGCAATACGACCAAAAGCAAGCCGCCCAGCACCACATCTGTCGAGGTTGGATTGCCAACACGGAAAGCCAGATCATCCAGCGGGATCAGTGGCACATGCATGACAGCAATAACCGCACCGATGGCTAATGCCCAGTCAATGATCGAGATTCCCAGCGGTCTGAGCAGTGAGGATGAAACCGGCTGCGTGTAGCCTTTGGCCGAAAACGGGAAAACCAGAAATACCAGCCCGAGTACAAAAGACAGATGAATGCCGCGATGCATGGTTTCAGAGAGCAGGCCAAAACCGGCTGTGTAGTAATGGAACAGCGAAAGAACGACCAGAAGTGTGCCAACAATGCGGGCTGCCAGCGGTGCGAGCGGACGAAACCGGATCTCGGTATCAAATTTTTCTTCGAGCTCACGTGCTTTCTGCTCGTCAAGCTCCATAGGGCCTAGAGGTTTCTGCTCCGCAGTCATAAAAGGCATCCGTTCTGTTATCAGCAGCGTGCAAAATTACTGCATATAGTCAATTCAAGCTGCCGGATGTCGGACTGGCAGCGCCAAAGGTTAAAAACTGAACGGGTAATGACCGGACTACAGCGAGGCTGCATGTCCGGTCATGTTAATGTTCAGCACCAGTGATTGCTTATTTCAGCAAGCCGGCTTCCTTATAAAAGCGCTCTGCACCCGGATGCAGAGGAATACCCAGACTGGTCACGGCATTTTGCAATGTGATCAGCTTGCCCTTGGCGTGGCCGGTATCAAGCGCTGTGCGCGTGGCATCATTCCACATGGTTTTGGTAATATTATAGACCAGCTCATCAGACTGTTTGGCATTGGTAACCAGCTGTGCGGCAACAGAAATCGTGTTGATTTCGCCAACGCCTTTATAGGTTTCCGCCGGAACAGTGTCTTTGGCGAAGAAGCTGTAATCACTCAGGATTTTTTCAAGCTCCGGGCCTTCAACTGGCACCAGTTCAATACCATTGGTGCTGGCCAACTCAGAAATCGCACCGGTCGGATATCCGCCGACAAAGAAATAGGCATCCAATGCGCCGTCTTTCAGACGATCACCGGCCGGGCCAGGTTTAAGATATTCAGCCTTCACATCTTTTTCTGTCAGCCCATAAGCGCCGAGCACAATACGGGCATCAACAATAGTACCGGAGCCCGGCTCATCGAGCGAAACCCGTTTGCCCTTGAGATCGGCTACAGATTTAATGCCGGCACCTTTACGCGCCACCAGATGCACTGTTTCAGGATACAGGGTCGCGATCAGGCGCAGGTCTTCAACTTTGCCTTTGCCATCATACAGGCCGGTGCCGGTATAGGCCCAATAAGCCACGTCAGATTGCGTAAAGCCGGCTTCAAGACCGCCGCTCATCACCGCATTAATATTGGCAACTGAACCGTTTGAAGACACAGCGGTTGCAACCAAGCCCGGCACACCTTTATCGCCATTGCCGGAAATCGCATTCGCGATCAGGCCGCCGATCGGATAATATGTGCCCGCTGTGCCGCCGGTGCCGATACGGAAAAATGATGGTGATTGTGCCACTGCAAGTGTTACGCCAAGCGCTGCTGTGCCCAAGACGGCTGCGGTCATAAAACGGCGAAAATTCTTACCGAGTTTCATAGTATCCCTCCCACTATAGTTTTCTCTTTGTGTAAGCATGAAAAGGCTGACACCTGTTGTCAACCTTATATTGAAAACAAAATTTATTATCATACTATAGTATGATATATATTTATCTAGTAAAGTCAGTCATATAGGCCGTAACGGCCTTGATTGTTCAGGTTTTACTCAGGCTGATGTATAGGGCGCAAAATTGGTCTGCGTTTCATCAACCTGTATTGTTGAATAGAGCGAGGGGAAGGCACGTTGCGGGCATTTCTGCCGCTCGCAAATCTTGCAGCCGGCACCAATCGGCGTGCGTGCCGCGGGGTCATCCATAATCATTCCTTTGGAATAAACCAGCCGTTCCGCATGGTGCAGATCGCAGCCCAATGCAATGGCAAAGCTCTTGGACGGCGCTTTATAGCCGCCTTGGCGGTGGCGGATCATTTTTGCAATCCAGAAATATGTGCGCCCGTCCGGCATCTCGGCCTGCTGAGTTAAAATCCGGTCCGGTGATGAAAAGGCCGCATAAATATTCCATAATGGGCAGGTGCCGCCAAACCGCGAAAAGTGAAAATCGGTGGCCGATTGACGCTTGGAAATATTGCCTGCGCGGTCAACACGAATAAAGAAAAACGGAATACCGCGCGCTTCCGGACGCTGCAAAGTGCTGAGGCGGTGGCAGATCGTTTCAAAGCTTACCGCATAGCGCTGCTCCAGCAATTCAATGTCATAACGCAACTGCTCGGCACTGTTCCAGAAATGCATATACGGCATCATCACCGCACCGGCAAAGTAATTGGCCAGCCCGATACGTGCCAGCACACGTGCCTCATTGCTGGAAAAAACGGCCTTTTCCAACAGTTGATCGAGCAGATGTTTCTGCTCCAGAAAAGCCAGCTGTGTTGCCAGCTGAAATGCCTGCTGCCCTTCATCAAGGCGCGGGGAGAGGGTGATAATACGGGTTTGCGGATCAAAGCGGCGCACTGTGTCTGTGCTGTCATCGCGCAAATGCTCGCTGATGCGCACGCCATGCTGCTGCACCAGCCGCTCGCTCAGCTTATGTTTCATCTTGCCCACCGGCATGCCGAGCTGCTGGCTCAGCACTTCACCGGCGCTATCCAGCTCCGGTATATAATTACGCTGCGCATAGAAATATTCGCGTACTTCTTCATAAGGGGTTGAGAGCGAGACCGGCAGGTCTGCGGAGCGGTCATTGCCAAGCTGGTTTGCAAGATATGCAGATTGCTCCTGTGCTTCGCCGAGTTGCTTATGCATGGCAATTAGCAGCCTGCCAACCGCCGGCATATTGGTGGCAAGCTCTCTGATTTCCGTTTTGCCAAGGGGTTCGCTTAATTGCTCATTCAAGCGCACATCAGCAAAAACCTCGCGCAGATCGTTGAACAGCCGTGCTTCTTCAGCCTCGGAAAACAGCTGCACATCCACACCAAAAGCCTCATTAAGACGGAGTAAAACCTGCACCGTAAGCGGACGCTGATTGTTTTCAATCTGGTTGAGGTAACTCAAAGAAATGCCAAGCGTTTTTGCCAGAACTATCTGTGTGAGCTGGCGTTCTTCGCGCAGTTTTTTAAGCCTGATACCCACAAAAGTCTTACGCATAATGCAAGCCCTCCCAAGCCTTTTAAGCGGATATATGGCAGGGAAATAAACCCTGTCACGACTTCGCAAACTTCACAGTTTCACAAAATTTACACGCTGTCACTTCGCTTTTTTAGGCATAGGCAGGGTTCCGGCGCTCTGTATAGTTACTGATAACAGATCAGGTGACTTCGCAAAAACCACAAATCACATGCTGTCTGCACCAGCAGAAAAGGGAAATTCTGTGAAACTCCATAAAGTCCGCACCTATAAATCCGCAGAGCATTTAAATCGTGAAGACCAGCTGGCATGGAAATTTGCAGCTATGGCTGCAGATAATGTGCCGCTTGATGATGATGTGGTGGAGATGATCGGTAACCGTATTATTGATAATGCTGCGGTGGCAGCAGCCTCTCTAATGCGCCGGCCTGTTGTGAGTGCGCGCATGCAAGCGGTTGCTCATCCTTATCAACGCGGTGCCACAGTGTTTGGACTGGCATCTGATCAGCGATTTTCACCGGAATGGGCAGCATGGGCCAATGGGGTTGCGGTACGCGAACTGGATTTTCACGACACATTTCTGGCGGCAGATTATTCACATCCGGCGGATAATATTCCGCCATTGCTGGCCGTTGCGCAGCATTGCGGTATGAGTGGCGCGGCTCTAGCGCGCGGCATTGCCACGGGCTATGAAATTCAGGTCAATCTCGTTAAAGGCATTTGCCTGCATGAGCATAAAATTGATCATATTGCCCATTTGGGGCCATCGGCTGCGGCCGGCATCGGCACAATGCTGGGTCTGAGTACCGAGCAGATTTATCAGGCTATTCAACAGGGTTTACATACCACCACCACCACGCGCCAGTCACGCAAAGGTGAAATTTCAAGCTGGAAAGCCTATGCGCCTGCTTTTGCCGGTAAAATGGCCGTAGAGGCCGTGGATCGCGTGATGCGCGGCGAGGGCGCGCCATCACCGGCATGGGAAGGCGAAGACGGCTTTATTGCATGGTTGCTCGGCGGCCCCAAGGCTGAGTATTTTGTGCCGGTTCCCGAACTTGGCGAGCGCAAACGCGCCATTATGGATACCTATACCAAAGAACATTCGGCTGAATATCAAAGTCAGGCACTGATCGATCTGGCGCGGCGCATGCGCAGCCAAATCAGTGATTTCAGCAAGATCGCCAGTATTGTGCTGCATACCAGCCATCACACCCATTATGTTATTGGCACCGGTGCCAATGATCCGCAGAAAATGGATCCGGATGCCAGCCGTGAAACGCTTGACCATTCGATCATGTATATTTTTGCCGTGGCTCTTGAAGACGGTACATGGCATCACGAGCGCTCTTATGCCCCCGAGCGCGCCAAACGGCCTGAAACCATTGCCCTGTGGCACAAGGTCAGCACGATTGAAGATCCGTCATGGACAAAGCGTTATCACAGCCATGATCCGCGTGAAAAAGCATTTGGCGCGCGGGTGGTGATTACCATGCAGGATGGCTCGGTGATCGAGGATGAGCTGGCGCTCGCCGATGCGCATCCGTTGGGCGCAAGGCCGTTTAAACGTGCCAATTATATCGCTAAATTCCGCACATTAAGTGAGGGTATTATCGATATTCAGGAGCAGGATCGTTTTATCAAAACGGTTGAGAGGCTGACCGAACTGACTGCTGACGAGCTTTCAGGGCTGACTATTACGGCCATGCCGGGCAAATGTGAGGCGGGTAAAGCACACGGTATTTTTGACTGGAAAGGCTGAGACGACTGCAAGGGAGAAACCAAAGGGAGAGAGACATGAGCATGGCAGGCACTGATACAGTTGCACCGGTTGCAGCGCCTAAAAAATCTGTTGCCCTTTCGGGTGTTGTCGCCGGTAATACCGCACTATGCACGGTCGGCCGCAGTGGTAATGATCTGCATTATCGCGGTTTTGATATTCACGATCTGGCATTACAATGCGATTTTGAAGAAGTTGCGCATTTGCTTGTGCATGGTACTTTGCCTTCCAAACGCGAGCTCATTGCCTATCAGCAAAAGCTCAAATCCATGCGCGGCCTGCCTTCCGGCGTCAAAGCGGCCTTGGAACTGCTGCCTGCGGCCAGCCATCCGATGGATGTGATGCGCACAGGTGTCTCTGTGCTTGGCTGTGTTTTGCCGGAGGTTAGCGGCCATAGTCAGGCCGGTGCCAAAGATATTGCCGACCGGCTGATGGCGTCATTAGGCTCGATGCTGCTCTATTGGTATCATTTTGCCCATCATGGCCGCCGTGTTGAGCTTGAAACCGATGATGAAACAATTGGCGGTCATTTTCTCCATGTTTTGCACGGCAAATCACCGTCTCCTTCTGCCGTGCGGGCGATGAATATTTCGCTCATTCTCTATGCCGAACATGAGTTCAATGCTTCCACATTTACCGCGCGCACCATCGCCGGCACCGGTTCGGATATATATTCCTGTATTACTGGTGCAATCGGTGCATTACGCGGCCCAAAACATGGTGGCGCCAATGAAGTGGCACTGGAAATCCAGCAGCGTTATGCTGACCCTGATGAGGCGGAAGCTGATATTTTACGCCAGCTTGAACAAAAACAAGTGGTAATCGGCTTTGGCCATCCGGTTTATACAATTGCCGATCCGCGCAATGATATTATCAAAACGGTTGCCCGCGAACTTTCGGAAGAGCTCGGCACTATGAAAATGTTTGATATTGCCGAGCGCATAGAAACAGTGATGCTGGCCAATAAAAAGATGTTTGCCAATCTCGATTGGTTCAGTGCGGTTTCCTATCATATGCTGGGGATTCCGACTGCTATGTTTACGCCGCTATTTGTGATTGCGCGCACATCCGGCTGGGCGGCTCATATTATGGAACAGCGCATCGACAATAAAATTATCCGCCCGTCTGCCAATTATGTCGGCCCTGAAAATCGCGTTTTTGTGCCGATTGATGAACGTATAGCCAAGGTTTCAACCATAAAGCCAGCCTGAGGTATAAAGATGCCCTATTTATCCGCCAGCGATCTGCCGCTGAAATCTGCCGGTGAACGCTTTCGTGATTTGATGAACCGGCCTGGTATTGTGCAATTGCCGGGCACCCATAATGGTATGGCCGCTATTCAGGCGCGCAATGCCGGATTTGAAGGGCTCTATCTTTCCGGTGCAGCAATGACAGCTTCTATGGGGCTGCCGGATCTTGGTATTATTACCGTTGATGAGGTGGCATTTTTCATCCGCCAGATCGCACGTTCCAGCGGCTTGCCGGTGGTTGTGGATGGTGATACCGGCTATGGCGAAGCGCTGAATGTGATGCATATGGTGCGGGTATTTGAAGATGCCGGTGCAGGCGCAGTGCATATTGAAGACCAGTTGCTGCCGAAAAAATGCGGCCATTTGAACGATAAAAAACTGGCCACTGCCGATGATATGGCGGCCAAAGTTGCTGCCGCTGCCAAAGCGCGCCGCAACCTGTATTTGATTGCACGAACCGATGCTGCAGCCAGCGAGGGTATGGATGGTGCGGTGGCACGCGCACAGCTTTATATGGAAGCCGGTGCTGATGCGATTTTTCCCGAGGCGTTAAATACTGCCGAGATGTTTCGCGAATTTGCCCGACGCATGCCCGGTGTGCCATTGCTTGCCAATATGACAGAATTCGGCCGAACACCCTTTTTCACAGCGCAGGAATTTGAGGATATGGGCTATAAAATGGTGATCTGGCCGGTATCGTCACTGCGGGTTGCCAATAAAGCGCAAGAAAAGCTCTATGCCACAATCAAACGCGATGGCAGCACCAAAGCCATGGTTGAGGAGATGCAGACCCGTGCCGAGCTTTATGCCGCGATTGGGCTTGATGCCTATGAAGAGCTTGACCGCTCCATTATTAAAACCATAGTGCCAACAATGGTTTAAAGCAATTTATGGGGCATTGGCGAAGTAAAAATATTGTTTCGTACTTGAAAAGCCATATTGCAAATACCAAGTGCAAATCCTGACCAATCAGGAGAGAAATTTATCATGCTTTGCCCCATTGATAATGCCGAACTCGTTATGTCTGACCGCCAGGGAATTGAGATTGACTATTGCCCGAAATGTCGGGGCGTATGGCTGGATCGCGGTGAACTGGACAAGATTATTGAGCGATCAGTGCCAGCTGAACCAGTGCGTGAGGAGCGCAGAGAAGAGTATCGCTCTGACAGCCATTCACAGAGCAGATCGCATGATGGTTACGGCCACAATAAACCCTACCGCAAAAAGAAATCTTTGCTGGGTGAATTGTTCGATTTTTGATCCGATAGCAGTTTTCTATATTCAGTCCTCCCAAGACTAAATTTTTGAAATGGTCTTTTTTAAGCGCGCATAACATGGGAGCAATACGTAGCTAGCCAACATATTGTTAAATATGCAAAAAACGACTTGAT
Organism: Pseudochrobactrum mosebachae; assembly: GCF_048914685.1. Taxonomy (GTDB): domain Bacteria; phylum Pseudomonadota; class Alphaproteobacteria; order Rhizobiales; family Rhizobiaceae; genus Pseudochrobactrum. The sequence continues at coordinate 150,185 of NZ_CP128409.1, read as the reverse complement.
GCTCATATTGCCGCATGGTGGCAGTGTTCTGCCTATAGGCTCTTGACTTCCTTATGCGGTCAGTGGCTTACTTGTGACATTCACCAGGGGAGTCCCGTCAAGGGGCTGAGATATTGCTATTTTGCGCAATGACCCGTTGAACCTGATCCAGCTCATACTGGCGTAGGGACGGTGCAAGCGCATTCACAGCTCCGATTCCGGCTTTGCCGGTTGAGGTTTGGCGTTTATCCATCTTTCCGGCTTCGATGACTGGGTCTCCAACTGTTATTTTGGAGCCTCACACCGTGACCAAGACTGAAAACAATCCGACACCGTCTGTAACTTCGGGGCCACTGCCTGCCTCGCGTAAAATTCATATTGAGGGTGATTTACACCCGCAAGTCCGCGTACCGATGCGCGAGATCGAATTGCATCCGACGGCAGGTGAGCCTGCGGTAATCGTTTATGATGCGTCCGGCCCTTACACCGATCCGGATTATAACGTGGCTATTGATACAGGTCTGCCGCGTATTCGTGCCAATTGGACCTTGGAGCGCGGTGATGTGGAAGCCTATGAGGGCCGCTATGTTAAACCGGAAGATAACGGCTTTGCCACCGGTGATCGTCTGACACCGGAATTTCCGGTTAAAAACCGCCCGTTAAGAGCGCGCGACGGCAAGGCCGTTACCCAGCTTGCTTATGCCCGCGCCAATATTATTACACCGGAAATGGAATTCATCGCCATCCGTGAAAACCTTGGCCGCAAAGCTGCCAAAGAAGCAGCCTTGCGTGACGGTGAAAGCTTTGGTGCATCAATTCCCGATTATGTAACCCCTGAATTTGTGCGTCAGGAAGTGGCGCGCGGCCGCGCGGTTATTCCGTCCAATATCAACCATCCTGAAGCCGAGCCGATGATTATCGGCCGGAATTTTCTTGTTAAAATCAATGCCAATATCGGCAATTCGGCGGTGACATCTTCAATGGCTGAAGAAGTCGAAAAAATGGTCTGGGCTACCCGCTGGGGTGCGGATACGGTGATGGATCTTTCCACCGGTCGCAACATCCACAATATTCGCGAGTGGATTATCCGTAACTCACCGGTGCCGATCGGCACAGTGCCGCTCTATCAGGCGCTGGAAAAAGTGAATGGTATTGCTGAAGACCTGACATGGGAGGTTTATCGCGATACGCTGATTGAGCAGGCCGAGCAGGGCGTTGATTATTTTACCATCCATGCAGGCGTGCGCTTGGCTTATATTCCGCTGACAGTAAACCGCGTCACCGGCATTGTCTCACGCGGTGGCTCGATCATGGCCAAATGGTGCCTGCATCACCATCGTGAGAGCTTTCTCTACGAGCATTTTGAAGAAATCTGCGATATTTGCCGCGCTTATGATGTGTCGTTCTCATTGGGTGACGGTTTGCGTCCGGGTTCGATTGCCGATGCCAATGATGAGGCGCAATTTGCTGAATTGGCAACATTGGGCGAGCTGACAAAAATCGCTTGGGCTAAAGATTGTCAGGTTATTATTGAAGGTCCGGGTCATGTGCCGATGCACAAGATCAAAGAGAATATGGACAAGCAGCTTGAGGTATGCGGCGAAGCACCGTTCTACACGCTTGGGCCCCTCACAACCGATATTGCGCCGGGCTATGACCATATTACCTCAGGTATTGGCGCGGCCATGATCGGTTGGTTCGGCACGGCAATGCTTTGCTATGTTACCCCTAAAGAGCATTTGGGTTTGCCGGATCGCAATGATGTTAAAACCGGCGTGATCACCTATAAGATTGCTGCCCATGCCGCCGATCTTGCCAAAGGCCATCCGGCAGCCAGATTGCGCGATGATGCCTTATCGCGTGCGCGTTTTGAGTTCCGTTGGGAAGACCAGTTCAACCTGTCGCTTGATCCTGAAACCGCCCGTTCTTTCCACGATGAAACCCTGCCGAAAGAAGCGCATAAAACTGCGCATTTCTGCTCGATGTGCGGGCCAAAATTCTGCTCGATGCGGATATCCCATGATATTCGTGCAGAAGCGCAGAAGACCGGCATGGAGGCTATGGCTGCAAAATTCAGAGAAGGTGGCGAGCTTTATATGCCACTTGGTACTGAAGAGAGGCTCGTTGCGGGTGAGTGAGCAATGCATGTATTAATCAAGGGGGCCGGCGTTGCCGGCCTCACTGTGACGCATGAGCTGGCGCAAACAGGTTTTCAGGTTACGGTTGCGGAAACAGCTCTGCGGGCAGGTCTTGGCGCATCCGGTTATGCGGGCGGTATGCTTGCGCCCTTTTGTGAAAGCGAAACCGCAGCCGCAGAGGTTCTGGAGCTGGGGCAACAGGCAGCAGACTGGTGGGATAAAACCTTACCAGACCATGTGACCCGCAACGGCACTCTGGTGGTGGCACCGGCACGCGACAATAGTGAGCTGAAACGCTTTGCAACGCGCACAACGGGGCATCAATGGCTTGATGAACAAGCGATTGCCGCGCTGGAGCCGGATCTGGCAGGGCGGTTTTCCAAAGGCTTGTATTTTGCGCAGGAAGCTCATCTTGATCCGCGCGCTGCACTCGCTGCTTTAGCAGCAAAGCTTGGCACAATGGGCGTGCAATTCCATTATGGTTGTGATGCGCAAGCCCTTGATATCAGCCGGTATAGCCATGTGGTTGATTGCACAGGTGCGGCTGCCATATCACCCATAACTGCCAGTAATTGCCATGATCAGATTATTGCCCAGAATACTGTGTTGCGGGGTGTGCGCGGTGAAATGCTGATGCTGGCAAGCGATGAGATTACACTGTCGCGCCCTGTGCGGCTGCTGCATCCGCGTATTCCGCTTTATATTGTGCCGCGCATTGCGGGGCAGTTTATGGTCGGTGCAACGATGATTGAGAGCGAGGATGGCGGCGCAATCAGTGCGCGCTCGGTGATGGAGTTGCTGAATGCGGCCTATACGCTGCATCCGGCCTTTGGCGAGGCGCGAGTGATAGAAACCGGCGCAGGCATTCGTCCGGCCTATCCCGATAATCTGCCGCGTATTACCACCATCAACAATCATCACACAGTCAACGGTTTTTACATACTTAACGGTTTTTACCGGCACGGATTTTTATTGGCACCGGCTTTCGCACGCCGCATTGCCACGATGATAGGAACACAATCATGAAACTGATTATCAATGGTGAAGAGCGCATCAGCGCTGAGACAGTTCTTTCTGAGGTCATCACCACTTTAGACTTTGAAGGCGCATGGTTTGCAACCGCAGTAAACGGTGAGCTGGTATGCAGGGATGACCGCGCGTCATTTGCGCTCAAAGACGGCGACCGGATTGAGATTTTATCACCGATGCAGGGAGGGTGATTGATGCTCAAAATTTACGGAACCGCGGTCTCATCGCGCCTGCTGCTCGGCACATCGCGCTATCCTTCCCCCGATAGTCTTGCACGCTCGGTAAAAGCGTCTGCGACCTCGGTGGTCACGGTATCTTTGCGGCGCGAAATGGCAGGTACCCGCACCGGCTCGGTATTTTTCGAACTGATCCGCCAGCTTGGTGTGCATATTCTACCCAATACGGCCGGTTGCCATACGGTTTCAGAAGCGGTGCTGACGGCTAAAATGGCACGTGAGGTTTTTGGGACCAACTGGATAAAATTAGAAATTATCGGTCACCACGATACATTGCAGCCGGATGTTTTCGGGCTGGTTGAAGCCGCACGTATCCTAAGCGCTGAGGGGTTTCAGGTCTTTCCCTATACAACAGATGATCTGAGCGTTGCCGAGCGGTTGCTTGAGGCCGGATGTGAAGTGCTGATGCCCTGGTGCGCACCGATCGGCTCGGCAATGGGCCCGGTTAATATGCAGGCGCTGCGGACATTGCGGGCGTATTTTCCGGATATTCCGCTGATTGTGGATGCCGGTATCGGGCGGCCATCCCATGCGGCAATGGTGATGGAGCTTGGCTATGATGCGGTACTGCTCAACACCGCAGTTGCCAATGCCGCTGATCCGGTTGCGATGGCCAGCGCTTTTGCCGGTGCCATCATTGCCGGAAAAACGGGCTTTGATGCGGGCCTGCTGGAGCCGCGCGATATGGCGGTACCCTCTACACCGGTGATCGGCAAAGCAGTGTTTTTATAAACAATATATCTTTGTATGCACTGATGAATTTTACAGGATATTGATCCGACAAATACAAACTATAGTATAGTTTCGATTATAGTTTGTATTTTTATACATATAAAAGAAATAATATAATAAATTTAAATATTATATAAATTATCAAATCATGCGGGAGAAGACATGCCTTTTTCAAGCTCCAGACGCAATTTGTTAAAAGCGGGATTTCTGACAAGTGTTGCCGCGCCCTTCTTTTCTGTATGTGGTTGCGGCGTTTCCCGCAGCTTTGCCAGCGCCGCGGTGCCTGAAGATTTAACCACGCTGACCCGCACAACGGTACCCGGTGAATATTTGTCGAAAGGTAAGCTCTATCGGTGTATCGAGGCCGATAATGGCTGGCCTATTGTGGTGCGTGAAGATCTGGCCGTCGCAAAAACCGGCCGTGAAACAACGCGTAAGCCACTGGTCGCATTTGCGCATGTTACTGATCTGCATATTATTGATGCTGCCTCACCATCGCATTCTTCCTTTTTGCGCCAGTATAAAGGCACAATTGACGGAGCGCCTTTATCCAATGCTGCCCGCGCGCAAGATACGCTCACCGTTCATGTTCTGGATGCCATGGTGCGTCGCATCAATGCTATTGCCAAAGGGCCGATATCGGAGCGGCCATTTGATTTTGCTATTTCCACCGGCGACAATGCCGATAGCCGTGGCACCCATGAGCTCGAGGCAGTAATTGCAGTGCTGAATGGCAATGTAACGACATTTAATGCTGCTGGCGGGCTTTATGAAGGTTTGCAGGATAATACTGCCGGCGAGGGCGCTGCCTATGATGCATTCTGGCATCCGGAGCCGGTAGCAGCAAATCAACAGCCGGATATGTGGAAACGCGCTTATGGTTACCCTGTGATTGAGGGCTTTATTGCAGCCGTCAGCCAGCCGGTACAATCAGAGGGTTTGAATTTTCCGTGGTATACCGGTTTTGGTAATCACGATATTATGGATGCTGGCGTGCTGCCTAATGCCAGCGGCCTGAGCTTGTTTCTTGATGCATTGGCAACGGGCACCAAATTGCCAACAGGTGTTCCGAAGGGCATGACTGTTGAGGATTTTATCGGCGCAATACTCAGCCCCGGCAAACAGGGGCTGGAAGGGTTAATTGCTAATATGCCGATGCGCACAATATCAGCTGCTGCCAGCAGACGCGCTTTTACTAAAGAAGATTTTATCCGGTTACATTTAGAAAAAACTGGCACATACGGGCCGCAGGGACACGGTTTTTCTGAAGATAATCTGGCACAGCAAACCGCTTATTACCGCTTCAGCATGGCTGAAGGTGTAACTGGCATTATGATCGACAGTACAAATCCGAATGGCGGGCCCGACGGTTCGCTGGATTCTGATCAGGCAATCTGGCTCACACAGCAGCTTGAGAGCTTGCATGATCGTTTTTATGATGACAATGGCGAGCTGGTTGAGACCGGTAAACCGGATCAGTTAATTGTGCTGTTCTCCCATCATAATTCCAGAACATTCGATAATCTTGCACGCCCCCATGGGGCCTTAAAAAGCGACCGGATGGCGTCTGATGCCTTTTTGGCTTTGCTGCGAAGATTTCCCAATATTATATTATGGGTTAACGGGCATATGCATGCGAACAGGGTCTGGTCGCATCCTGATCCGCGGGGGCGCGGACACGGGCTATGGGAAATTAACACGGCCGCGCATATTGATTATCCGCAGCAGGCTCGCACGATTGAGATTATGGATAATGGTGACGGCACGCTGTCAGTTTTCGCAGTGATGATTGATCACTCGGATCCGGCTGATATTAAGCGGAACGGGCAACAGGATCGCGCTTCGCTCGCAGCATTAAGCCTTGAGCTGGCACTGAATGATCCCGCACTCGACAGACCTTTCAGGCTTGGCTTGCCGGAAGACCTCAATGTTGAGCTGGTTGTCAGAAAACCATTCAACTAGAGCGGGTCGTGTTCAGGTTGGTTCGCAGCGCTCGCTCTAGATTTTAGAGCTTCGCATTGTCATGCCTATCAAGTTGATGCAATTTGATAGGGAAATACTCTAGCTTGTCATATGAGATTTATTGCCGGTCTGCATATTCTGCTTCCCCCCATGCAAGCTTGAACATGCTAACCGGCAATAAAACTTTATTTTTTGAGCGAAACGATCACTTCAATCTCCAGCGGGAGATTAACAGGCAGAGTAGCCGAGCCTAATGACAGGCGGGCATGAGCGCCGGCTTCACCAAAGACTTCCATAAACAAATCGGATGCCCCATTGGTAATCGCTGCATGATCTTCAAAATCGGCAGTTGTACGCATATGGCAAACGACCTTAACAAAACGCTCGATACGATTGAGATCACCGGCAGCATATTTGATTTTGGCAAGAGCCGAAATAGCCGCCAGCCGTGCCGCATGATAACCCTGCTCAACAGTAAGATCTGTACCGATCACACCTTTATACTGAATAACGCCGCCAATAGTGCAGGAGGCGCCGGCACAAAAAACCAGGCCGTGGGCTTCGACTGCCGGGACATAATTACCCATTGTTGGTTTGCTTGAAACTTCTAATTCAATGCCCAACTCGGCCAGCCGCTTTTCGATAGTCATAGGTATAACTTTCTGTGGCGCAGGCTAAAAGCCTGCGCATTATGTCAAGTAATGATGTTAAAGCCTGATTATTGGTTTTCGACGAGCGCGACCCAATAAGAGGCACCAAGCGGAATGATTTCATCATTGAAATCAAATTGCGGATGGTGCAATTCAGCGGCCGGACCCTGACCGATATAGATCATAGCGCCAGGGCATTTTTCCAGCATAAAGGCAAAGTCTTCACCACCAAGACCGGCCGGTGTATCGCGCATCACCTGCGCTTCACCAACGATAGTGGCGGCAATATCCGCGCAATGCATGGCGCGTTCCGGATTATTGACCATCACCGGATAGCAGCGCTCATAATCGAATTCGATTTTTGCACCATACATTTGTGCAATACCGGCAATAATTTCACCCATACGCTTTTCAGTCAGATCACGCACATCCGGCGATAAAGTACGCACGGTGCCGCCCATCAATGCGGTTTGCGGGATCACATTATTGGTATTACCGGCATTAAAAGTGGTAACGGAAACAACCGCTGCCTGCATCGGATCAAGCGAGCGCGACACGATCGTCTGCAAAGATTGAATGATGGTGGCGCCTACAATCATTGGATCAATGGAGGCTTGCGGTTTGGCTGCATGCGAGCCTTTACCAATAATTTTGATGCTGAATGTATCCACGGAAGCCAGTGCTGCACCCCCACGGATACGGAACTCGCCAACAGGTACATTCGGAAATGTATGCATGCCGTAAATTTCGGTGATTTTAAACCGCTCAATCAGGCCGTCTTCAACCATTTCACGGCCGCCGCCGCCGCCTTCTTCAGCCGGCTGGAAAATGACAGCTGTTTTGCCCTCAAAATTGCGGGTTTCCGCAAGGTATTTTGCCGCTGCCAGCAACATTGCGGTGTGGCCGTCATGGCCGCATGCATGCATGCAGTCAGCAGTTTGTGAGGCATATGGCAGGCCTGTATCTTCATGGATCGGCAAAGCATCCATATCCGCACGCAATCCGATAACACGGCCAGCATCGCGGTTTTTACCATAGATAATACCGACAACACCAATGCGGCCAATGCCTTCGTGAACCTCGTCAACGCCAAAAGCGCGCAAGTTTTCAACGACTGTGGCTGCGGTTTTATGCACATCAAAGAGCATTTCAGGGTTCTGGTGAATCCCGCGACGGATCTGTGTCATCTCAGGATGAAATTCGTTGATGCGTGCAATGATGTTCATAATAATTCCGTTCTACCCGCCTGAAGCGGTTTCATTTTTGCCTGAAACTGCTCTGATAAATCTTAAAATCGGTTGCCGCATATGAGTATGCGGCAACCGGTCTTGTCTTATTCAGGGACCAGTCCTGTTTTATTCAGGGAAATGCAAACGACCCTGCTTATCCCAAGTGAACCCTGCTGTTTTCAGCATTTCACGGGCTTTTTCGATATTATATTCAGGCACTTTCAATGCAGAATTATGCCAGAACTGATTAGAAGGTACTAAGGAAGAGGCCGTGGTTGCAGCATCGCCGCCCAGTACTTCTTCAATAATTTCTTCATAAGGTGTGGCGTGAGACAATGCCTGACGAACAGCCTTATTGGCAAAGAACTCATTCTTCATATTGTAGCGTGCCGACATATAACCATTCGACTGCGCCTGAATGATCTGCAACTGATCAAAGGTGCGGAATTCTTCAACCACAGTTGGTACGAGCGGCTGCAAGGTAACATCCACATCACCTTTGGTGAGCGCAGACGACAACACTTCAGCTGAACCATACTGGATAAACAGCAAATCTGCCGGTGGCTTCATGAAGTGGCTTTCATTACGCTCCATGTAGACTTCGCGGCCTTCTTTCCAATATTTCAGGCGGTAGGCTCCGCTGCCAACCAGAGGAACGTTTTTGAAATCCTGTGGCTTGTCAATGCCGGTATCCTGTACCAGTGTTGACCAGATATGCTGGGGCAGGATTGGCGCCTGTGCCAATAATGCAGCGACAAAAGGTGCTGATGGCTGTTTGAGTGTAAAGCGGGCTTTGCCGTCTACAATCGCAATGCTTTCAACATTATCCAGATACTGCTTGAAATAGATGGCATTGTTGTCTTTCAAATATTGAAAGGTAAATACAACATCTTCAATGGTAACCGGTTTGCCATCGCTGAACTTAAGGTCATCACGCAGGCTGACATCAAGCGTCGTGTCATTAATGACATCCAGTGCACTGGCAGCAGCAAGCTGGGTCTTGCCATCCGGACCAACCATCATCAAGCGATCATAAACCAGAGCCAACCGGTCAAGATCTTCACCGATTTTGAAAGTCAGCGGGTTCCAGCTTTCCTGATCAATTGTCCAGCCAAGGCGCACGGCTGGCTGGCCATTGGTCGGAACCAGACGGGTCAAATTCCATACCGAACGTAAGCCTTCCGGCGTATCGATGTATTTTTCCAGCGCGACATTATTCTTATTATAGGCTGTGGTGTTGATCACATAAGCGATCAGCGCCTCAGGTTGCTCAGCATAAATTGCTTCCTGCAACTGGTTAACAACAGCACGTCGCTGTTCAGGATCGTATATTTTCAGCTGTTCTGCGCCAAGACGATCAATCTCCGGCGAGGAGAAACTACCGACATTCATATTGCCCGGTGTAGAGTTTTTACTGTTGAACTGGCCGTTGGAATAAAATTCTGGCTCGTAACGGGCAGAAGAACCCGACAGCACTGACAATACCACGTCAAACTTATGTTCGTTGAACCACATGCCCAGCATAGGTGCAGGGAAAGGCTGCGGATTAAGTTTAACCTTCAGGCCCAGCTCTTCCCACGCTTCAGCGAGATAACGGCTGGTTTCAAAATAATGCTGATATTTGGTTGAAGGCCATGTCAGGAAATCGATTTCCGGAACAATTTTACCCTCTGCAAAAGCAGAAAACGGCGCCGCAACCAGACATGATGTCAGCAGCAATTTACGCATAAATTTCATACTCATCCTCCCATAAAGAATGTTTTCGCATAATTGCAGTAACATTCTTGTTCTGTCTCTTTGGTTCTTATTCTGGCGCATGCTCGGAAAACCGGTCCCCACTTTTCAGCCCTATGCGCTCGGTTTTAAACAATCACGGCAAAATAGCCATGATTGCTGCAGTATCAGCCGGAGCATTCCACAACCAGCTTTTCAAAATGCTGCCTATGCTAATGCAACCGGCCAAACAATCCGGTGCGCGATGCATCATGTGCAAAGAGCGCGCGCCGGATTGATGTTTCGTTATTTACCCTGTGCCGCCAGAATATTGGCACGCACCAGTTCTTTATACTCTTCAGGGAAATCGCACTCGGTTAAACCCTTGAGAATTGGTGCAACATAAGCATCTGTCGGAGCCCATGCACGGTATTCACCCGGAATGAAATAGGTGCTGGATGCAACTTCATTGCCGTCTTTGTCGATCAGCGTTACAGGCACATGAACCCACTGTGCTTCTTCAACATGCGCGGCGCCGTCCATCTTGGCCATATCTTCGTCGGTCAATGCATATTGAATGCCGTAAGTAACCGCGCCTTCTTTTGGCAGCAGCGTGCAACCGGCAACGCCTTCCATGCTGCAATGGCCGAAATTCAGCTCATAGCCTTCAAGGCGCATATAACCGGCATTGGTAGCTGACGGGCAAACGCTGCGCATGCTGTCTTCAACGAGTAGCGTGCCGTAAGCGAAATAATGCATGATAGTCTCCTGTGTATGTCAGTACAGCCAATGCACACTCCGTGCGAGGGCTGATATTTGAGTTTTGGTGGTCAGATCGCGGCTTTGTCCCATACGGAGGGATCGCTTGCGCGTGCCGCAAAATTTTCAGCATCCTGCCAGTGGTGGCAGCGCACCAGATGTGAAGCATCACCGGTTTGGGTGATCACGGCTTCCGGCATGGTTTCACGGCAAATTGCGGTTGCCAGCGGGCAACGCGGGGCAAAACGGCAGCCATCCATTTTATCCGAAAGATCCGGTGGTGATCCCGGAATGGAAATCGGTTCTTTATCGCTGCCAAGCACGGAAACCGCATTGATCAGGCCGATTGTATAAGGATGTTTTGGTGCCGTAATAACGTCTTCTGTCGGTCCTGCTTCAACCAGAGTTCCGGCATACATGACCATGACTTTTTGGCAGTTCTCAGCCACCAGAGCCAGATCATGGGTCACCAGAATAAGCGCAAAACCGTTTTGCTGCTGCAATTCGCGCAGACGCACAAAAATCTGATCCTGCACAATCACATCAAGCGCGGTTGTCGGTTCATCAGCAACGATCATTTGCGGTGAGAGTGCCAACGCCATAGCAATAACTGCACGCTGGCGCATACCACCGGAAAACTGGTGCGGATAATCATTGGCACGCTCAGGCGATACGCCGACCATCTCGAACAGACGCTGCACCATGGCATCGCCATCTGCCTTTGAAATCGGGCGATGCGCACGCACCGCTTCAATGATCTGATCGTTAACACGGCGCACCGGATTGAGCGCATTAAGTGCACTCTGGGTGATCATGGAAATTTCAGCCCAGCGGGTTTTACGGCGGGTTTCGGTATCCATGTCCAGCAGGTTTTTGCCAAGCAGTTCTATCCGGCCGGCACTTACCTCGCCATTGCCGGGCAGAACGCCCATAACCGCTTTAAGCAACGTGCTCTTACCGCAGCCGGATTCACCGACAAGGCCAACGCGCTCACCGGATTCGATGACAAATTCAACATCTCTGAGTGCTTTAGCAGTGCCCTTCGAGGTATGATAATCCACATGCAGGCCAGTAACGCGCAGAACCGGAACGGAAGATTTTTGTATTTCAGTCATAGATTATCTTCCTTCGCGCAGACGTGGATTGACGACATCTTCATAGGCGCGGCCTATAAAATAGACGGAGGTAACGAGAACCATGATGGCAACACCAGGCGGCACAACCCACCAAGGCGCGCGATACATCATCTGCGATGCGTAAGCCTCGTAAATGATCGAACCCCATGTCACGACATCCGGATCACTGAAACCGAGAAAGCCAATGCTTGCTTCGGTGATAATCGCCCATGCCAGTGCAAAGGTGATGGATGTCAGCGCCAGCGGCAAAACATTAGGTGCAATTTCACGATAGAGAATGTCGAAATCGCTGGCACCGGTGGTACGGGCGGCGGCAACAAACTGACGCTCACGCAGCGACATCACTTCCGCACGCACAATACGTGCGGTTGAGCGCCACATCACGATGACCATCGCCAGTACAATCGTCCAGATGCTTCTGCCGGTGAGCGAAAGCAACACGATGATGAATGGCAGAAATGGCAGGCCGAGCAGAATATCGGTAATGCGCATCAAAATGGAATCGACACGTCCGCCGAAATAACCGGCCAGCAGGCCGAAGTTCAAACCAATAATCACCGAGCCGATTGCTGTCATGCCACCAATAATGATGGCTGGTCTTGCGCCCCACAACATCTGGCTGAAAACATCGCGGCCAAAGGTTGTTGTTCCAAGCCAGTGGTCGGCACTCGGCCCAGCCAGACGCAGAAGCTTGCCGGCTTCATTATAATTGCGTGCCATTGGATCATAAGGAGCAATCCACGGGCCAATAATGGCGAGCAGAATGCAAAAGCCGAACACTGAAAGACTGATACGGCCACTGCGGCTAGACCATGTGATTTTGAGAAAGTTGTATAAAATGCTCATGGCTAGCCTCACTGATTAACAATGCGCGGATCAAGCACGCTGTAAAGGAAATCCGCTAAGAGAGTGCCGACAACAGTCAGAACAGCGATAAGAAGGAAGGCGGCCTGCACCATTGGGAAATCCGAATGGCCAACGGCTTCAACCATCAGCAAACCAAGGCCCGGCCATGAGAAGACGGTTTCAACAACAACCGAACCGGCAACCGCACCACTGAGCGTCATTGGCAAAGTTGTTGCCAATGGCAGCATGGAGTTACGCATGGCGTGACGGTAGAGAACGGCTTTTTCAGTCAGACCTTTCATGCGGGCAAGCTCGATATATTCTTCACCAACTGTGGAGAGAATGCTGGAGCGCATAAGCAGGAACGGAAAGCAGAAATTGTAAATCGTGTTGATCAGGAAAGGCAGCGCCAGATGGTGCAGAAAATCAAGCGAGAAATACATCCGCCAATCTTCATCCGGAAACATACCCGGAGTTACAATATGGCCAACCGGAAACAGATCGAGATTGATCGAGAAAAACAGAATGGCAATCATGCTGAGCCAGAACACCGGTGCGGATTGCAGCGAGGTCGACAAAAACACCATGATCGTTTCCAGCTTGGAGCCGCGACGCCAGCCAATGATAGCACCGGCATAACTGCCCAGAGCATAGGCTGCAATCATCGACGGAAAGACCAGTAGGATCGTATTGATCAGACGACCGCCAATTTCTTCAGAAACCGGTCTGCCGGTATGAAATGACAGGCCAAAATCAAACGATGCCAGATTGGACAAATAGCTGAAATATTGCTGCCAGAGCGGCTTGTCGAGGCCGAACTGAATCTTGAGTGCTTCCTGCGCCTTCGGGTAGAGGGCAGGGCTGATAACTGTAGCTGTAGGGTCGCCCGGCAGCAGCCGGAACATGAAAAACATCAATGTCAGCATAGTGAACAAGGTGATCACTGAATGCCAGAGGCGACGAATCCAGAATGAACTCATATTAGTTCCCCGCCAAAGGAGCCTTCTATCAACAGGCTGGTATTGATAACTGGCAACCCTTTGGCCTTTTTAGATTAAACTGGTCAGTTGATTACGGGCGGTAAGTTACCCATATCCGCGTCTATGCTTCGGCTTGTACGAGGGCAGGCACTTGCACAAAATGGCAGGCAACCCGATGCAATGCTGTTTTGTCCGGTGCAGGTTCTGTCTGCGAGCAAACAGGTTGCGCAATCGGACAGCGCGGATGAAAACGACAACCGGTCGGAACCGAGGTGGCATTGGGAATGCCACCGAGAATTTCGATCGGCGGGCGTTTATTCTTGATATCAATAGATGGCGTGGAACCCAGCAATGCCTTGGTATAAGGATGCTGCGGATTGGCCAGAATTTCTTTGCTCGGCCCGTATTCAACCACCTTGCCCAGATACATAATCGCCAGCTGATCGCAGATCGCGCCTGCTGAAGACAAATCATGGGTAATATAAAGCAATGCCAGACGGCGTTGCTTCACAAGGCGCTTCAACAGCTGGATAATGCCCCATTTGATCGAAACGTCGAGCATTGAGATAGGCTCATCAGCCACCAGCAGTTCGGGCTTGATCACGATTGCACGGGCAATACACACACGCTGGCGCTGGCCGCCGGACAATTGATGCGGGTATTTTTCGAGAAACTGCTCAACCGGCGTCAGGCCTGCCTCGGTCATCGCTTCAATCACGGCCTGCTCACGCTCAGCGTCAGACAATGGCAGCTTTTGATAGATCAGAGGGCGGGCAATCAGCTCTTTAATTTTATGCTGCGGGTTCAGCGATCCGTAAGGATCCTGAAATACCATCTGCACTTTTCTATGGAACGCTTTACGATCCTGTGCCTTCAAGGTGCGGGCGTTGACGTCAGCAAACATCACGTCGCCATGGGTCGGGGTTTCGAGCCCAACCATCAAACGCGCCATTGTTGACTTGCCGCAACCGCTCTCACCGACCAGACCCAGCACTTCACCTTCACGGATCGTAAAATCAACACCATCAACCGCGCGCAAAACACGCGCCTCAGCAAATCCCTTTTTCTTTGAAAAGATATCTGTGAAGCGCTTTGGCAATGCATAATGCTTGGTTAAATCACTCACTGTAATCATGAGTATCCGTATCCCTCATCATTCCTTGAAAGCATGAGTAAATTTGCATCATCACATATGGCGAGGCATACAAATGTCATTATTTGCCATGCTCGCCTTGTTAAATTTTGAAAATACCCAGCTTTCCCGCTCTTATATTTTTTCTTATTGTTGTTTATAGGGGGATATTACACTTTTGTATAATGCCGTTTTGGCGCATAAACATTCTGAAAATGCATGCAAGGAGGGGATTATGAGACGTACATTGCCATCAACAAGCGCACTTGCATGTTTTGAAGCGGCTTTTCGCTTGAAAAGCGTCACCGATGCTGCTGAAGAATTGAATATGACACAAAGCGCGGTGAGCCGGCGAATTCTCACACTGGAGCAATTGCTGGGCAAACCACTGTTTCGTCGCGAGCATAAACGGCTGATTCCCGAGCCTGCCGCTATTCGCTATGGTAAAGAGATTGAACGTATTCTGGCTGATCTTGAAACCGTAACCAGCCTGTTTATTGCCGACGGCCATGATGTGGGTTTGCTCACAGTTGCTATGCCGCCAACATTTGGTTCGCGTGTCCTCATTCCGCGTTTGAATGATTTTATTTCACAGCACCGCGGAATTGATATCAATTTTGTATCGAAAATCCGCCCCTTTGATTTTGAGGCGGAGCCGGTCGATGTTGCTATCTATTTGGGCTTGCCAAAATGGCCGGGGGTGCATCTTAAGTTTCTGACCAATGATTATGTTGTACCGGTCTGCTCGCCAGCCTTTCTTGCTGACAATCAGTTGGACATACCGGCTGATGTTTTAAATTGTCAGTTGCTTCAACATACCACCCAACCGGAATTATGGAAAAGCTGGTGCCTGGCGCATGACCTTGACCCTACGGGCGTGAAGGGCGGGCCGCGCTTTGAGTTTTTCTCGCATGTTATCGGCGCGGCAACTGCAGGGGTTGGTGTTGCACTGATTTCAGAGTTGCTCATCCAGAAAGAGCTTAATTCCGGTGAGTTGGTTATACCGATGCCAGCACGGTTTAAATGTGAGGAGGCGTATTATTATGCCTATCCTGCGAGAGTAGCAGATGACATTAATACGCAGGCTTTCGGGCTGTGGCTGAAAAAAGAATTCGGACATTTAACCGGCAAGCTCGGTTAAATGTCTGATTTTTATATCAGCTTTATGTATTTGAATAAATATTTAAAACTGTAATTTATATTTACGATTACTTTAAATAAAGCCATCATTAAAAATCATTTAAGTAATAATTATTTTAATATTATAAAGCGCGATATATATTATATAAATATATTGATAGTGAAAGTATATTACAATTATTTCAAGTTGACAATATGTATATTTATGCGTTTTTTTAAATTTAAAACTGATCTATAAATTTATATACATTTAAAATCACGGTTATTGAATATTAATAAAATTTAAGGAATGTTATATGTGTATAAAGAAAAAGATTATTTATTTTTATAAATATAGTATTTTATATATATTAAAATTTTTATTAAATAATCTTAAATATATTATAATCGCATTATTGGCCTCCAGCGCATCTATGAGTATTGTTATGGCTCAGTCCGTGGGTGGTGCCGGAAGCCATGGCACTACCGGTGGTAAGGGTGGTGATGGTGCAGGCAGCGGTGGCGGCAATGGCGGTGACGTAAGTGCGGCCGCCGTGGGCGCTGTCGGAACGCCTCAAGGAGCTGGCGGTGCAGGGGCTAATGCAAGCGCATCTGATTTGGGTGGCGCTGGCGGCGTGCTTGGCGGGAGCGGCTTGAACTACGTACCAGGCACTTTGAGCGCTGGAGCACCGGGTGCTAATGGCAGCGCAGGAGGCGGCGGCGGTGCAGCTTGGTTTTTAAATGTGGCTGGGAATTTTACTTTGCCTACTGCCTCGATGCAGTCAGGTGGCAAGGGAGGGATTGGCGCTTGTAACTCTGCAGGTACACAATGCGGCGGCGGCGGTGGCGGCGGTGTAGGGCTGATTGTTGATGGAGCGATTCCCGGTTCAGTACTCATAACGGCTCCTGGAAACTATACTCTGGTTGCAGGGGGGGATGGGGCTAAGGCTGTTGGCACTGGAGGAGCTGGCGGTGGTGGAGTAGGTATCTTTTTAAAAGACAATGCGCGTGATTTAAGAATTTATAATGTCTCAATAAACGGGGGGGATGGTGGAAAAGGGGTTGATACTATTTCAGGTGGGGACGGCGGTGCAGCACTCGTAATTAATAGTAATGTGCAGCTAAGTATAGTTACTGACCCAGGAGTAAAAGAATCGGGTTCCGCTGCCAGGTTGAACGGCGGAGCGGGGGGTGATGCTGGTACAGGCATGGCTGGGAAGCCCGGTGCTGCAATGGTATTCCAGGGCAATAACTCTGTTGTAACCTTAACCAATTCAATCATTGTGTCAGGGATAAGTGGAGGGGGAACAGTACAGGCTGTCAGGATGTCTGGTGACAGCAACTCTTTAATATTGGAGGAAGGAGCGGTAAATAGTAATGCATTTATTATTACAGCCAGTAACGCTAATGAAGCCATTTTATTAGATGGTGACAATAACTCAATTGAACTCAGAGGTAGCATACTTATTACTGGCTATGTAAACTCAACAGGAAAGGGCAATGCATTAGCATTCGGTGGTGATGCAAATAGACTGTGGGATTCCCATAATCCTATTGACTTAAGTACATTTGGGGACAACAAGTCGTTCAGAGGTTTTGATCATTTAGTCAAGAATGGTGACTCCACCCGTATTATAGCAGGGGTGCAAACTACTGATGCTGATTGGACCATTAACAATGGTATAATCAGACTTGCTGCAGATGCTGATATCAGTAATGCCAAGCGTGTCACAGTCTCTAGCCTTGACCCCAACGCGAGTGATGGCGCCAGGATAGATGTAGATAATGTAACAGCATCAAGTGTATCGTTCAAAAGTTTAGCTGGTGGTGACTATGGTCGTATTACCTCTACTCAAAATGCCAAAAAAATTATTGTAACAGCTGGGCTAAATGAGGTTTATGCCGGAGATTTTGTGACAAAGGGTGGTTTTGAAATCACTGGTGGAAGTCAAATATTCATCAATCCAAAAGTTTATGAGGGTAACACATCCATCGGTACTGGCGCCACATTACAGATGGGGGATGGGGTAACAGATGGGTATTTTAAAAATGGTGGTAAATATACAAGTACCGTAACGATTGCTCAAGGTGGCACATACGCAATTAATAACCCTACACAAACAATCTACAAAGATCTTATTAAAGGTGCCGGTGATTTTCATCAAATGAATACTGGTAAAACAACATTTGTAGTAAGTCAGGAATATACGGGTAAAACGCTGATTACAGGTGGTATACTAGAGTTAGCTGACAGTGCTGATGGGTTAACAAGTGGAGGTATAGCATCTAGCCTGCTAGATATCGGCGTTGATAATTCTACGCAAGGAAGTTTTGTCGTAAATCTTTCTAAGGCTTATACACTGTCTAGTGTTATAACCGGAACAGGTAGCTTTAAGCAGCAAGGCGCTGGAACAACGGTCCTAACCGGGAATAGTCTTAATTTTTCTGGCACAACTATGATTACGAATGGTACACTAAAGATTGGTAGTGGCGGCACAACTGGTGCGCTCAGCGGTAATATTCGCAATGATACGCATCTGGCCTTTGATCGCTCTGATGCTGCCTCCTATTCAGGCGTACTCAGCGGGGCGGGTGACTTAACTAAACTCAGTGCTGGCATATTAACATTGAGTGGTTCCAGCAATGCTTTTACCGGTAAAACTACCGTTGAAGGCGGACAGTTGTTTGTAAGCGGTACATTGGGCACCGTGACGTCCGGTGCTGTAAGCGTATCGTCTGGTGCGCAACTAGCAGGCACAGGAACAATTGGCGGCGCTACAACAGTCGCAAGCGGTGGTGCTCTTCTTGGGCAAGAAGGTAGCGTACTGAAATTTCAAAACAGTCTAACATTGACGGGCGGAAGCATTATTAATGCTTCGCTAGGTCAAGCGCCTAACACTTCAGGTCTATTTAATGTTACAGGCAATTTATCACTTGCTGGTACAATGAACATTATTAACTTGCATGATTTTGGACCAGGCACATACCGTATTTTCGATTATACAGGCACTTATTCAGGTGTAGGTTTAACGATCGGTACTGTACCGACTGGTTTTGATGCCAGTAAAATGGTCATCAAGACGGATACTGCCAATCAGGTTAATCTAATTTTTGCGGATCAGTCTGAATACAATAATTGGGATGGTGGTGACATTACAAAGCATAATAATAATGTAGTCGATGGTGGTGATGGTGTCTGGAACGCGACAAATGAGAATTGGGTTATCAGTGATGGCTCAAGAAATGGCGTTTGGAACGATGGCGATTATGCACTTTTTGCAGGTAGCGCAGGTACCGTAAGTATTGACGACACTGCCGGAGCATTAACCAGCAAAGGGCTCGTATTTTCTGTTGATGGTTATATCCTTAAGGATGGCCATATTGTTCTTGCCGGAGGGGCAATGCCAACTATTCGTGTTGGTGACGGTTCAGCCTCCGGTGCAAATATGATGGCGACCATCTCGTCAGAAATAAAAGGTACTGCAGGCCTTAAGAAAATTGATAAGGGGATACTAATTTTAACGGCAGATAATACTTACAGTGGCGGTACAACAGTTAGCGGCGGGATATTGCAGCTCGGGGATGGCCATAATACTGGTAGTATTCTGGGTAATATTTTGGTTGATAGCGACGATCATTCTTATGGAACACTGGTTTTTAACCGTGCGGATGATGTCAGTATAAACAATATCATTAGCGGTGGTGGAAAAGTCGTGCACCGTGGTGCTGGCGTCACTACCCTTTCCGGGAATAATACATTTTCGGGTGGTTTGACTGTCGAAAAAGGGACGGTCAAAGCAGGTATTATCGATAATGCGTTTGGTGCTGGCAAACTGACGGTGAATGCAGGGGCTACCGCTGATCTTGATGGCTTCAATACCAAGGTTGATGGCTTGGAAGGAGCAGGGTCTATCAGCCTTAGCACAGCAACGTTGACACTTCACCAGGATGCGGACACTACCTTTTCAGGGGTTATTTCCGGAGCTGGAAACCTTGTAAAAGAGGGTGCAGGTAAGTTGACCCTTTCTGGGGGAAATAACTATTCCGGTACAACAACTTTGAATGCTGGCGCATTATATCAGGGTGCTCAAGGTGGTTTTAGTAGCACATCTGCTTATGTTATAAGTACGGGTTCCAATTTATATCTAAATGATTTTGTTACAACAATGGCTTCTCTCTCTAATGGCGGCACCATTACTATGGGGGCGACAGGTAGCAATGTTTTGAATATTTCTGGTAATTACACCGGTACCGGAGGCACAATTATTTTGAATGCTGCTTTAGGTGGTGATAACTCCCAGTCTGATCTTGTTAAAATTAATGGAGACACAACAGGTAACACCAATCTTAAGGTTGTTAATCGTGGTGGTGCGGGTGAGAAGACTACAGACGGTATCAAAATTATCGATGTGTCTGGGCAATCCGATGGCGTTTTCAATCTTTTGGGAGATTTCACGACAAAAGATGGCCGTAAGGCCGTTGTCGCGGGTCTTTATGCTTATACGCTCTATAAAAATGGTATTAGCACGCCTGCGGATGGCAATTGGTATCTGCGGTCATCGCTTGCAAATCCGGTTAATCCCGTCAATCCACCTGATCCTCCGCACTATAATCCTGGAGTCCCTATTTATGAAGGATATATGCAAAATATGCAGGTTTTAAATGCCCTGCCTACTATGAAGCAGCGTGTTGGAAACCGCTATTTAAACCGGAGTTATAATTCCGATGCAAATGCGACCAATAAGGATCAGATGACTAATCCGAGCGCTGTCTGGGGCCGGATTGAGGGTGGGTACAACCATTTCTCAACCAACGGCACTACTGGCATGAAGCAAGATATCAGCACTTATATTATGCAAGCTGGCATGGATGGTAAGTTTACAGAGACTGAGAGTGGCTATTTGATCGGCGGGTTTACAACGCAATACGGTAAAGCTGTCGGTAATATATCATCAGATCATGGTGACGGAAAAATCAACACCACGGGTTGGAGTGTTGGAACTACTTTAACCTGGTATGGTGATAATGGGCTTTACGTCGATGGTCAGGCACAAGTGTCGTGGTATGATAGTCATCTTAATTCAACTACAGCCAATAAAACACTAGTCGATAATAATAATGGCTTCGGATATGGTTTAAGTGCAGAGCTTGGTCAACAATTTGCGGTTAATGATAACTGGTCATTTATACCACAAATGCAACTTGTGTGGTCATCTGTTGAGTTTGAAGCTTTTGATGACCCTTGGGGTAACCCGGTAACTCAGAGGCACGGCAATAGTCTCCACGCGCGATTCGCCGTATCAGCTGAATATAACAATTCCTGGCACGCAGATAATGGAATGATGAGCCGTACCAATTTATATGTAATTGCAAACATTTATCAGGAGTTTTTGGAATCGGCTAAAATTAGTATAGTCAACACTGATTTTAGTAACTCTAATGATAACTCGTGGGGCGGTGTTGGCGCAGGTGGAGCATATAGCTGGGCCGATGATAAATATATGATATATGGGGAAGGTTCCTATAATACGAGTTTAGAAAATAGCTATGCAGTAAAGGGATCATTAGCATTTAAAATGAGATGGTAAATAAGTCCCTGAAACTTTATTGACTACAGCTTGATCTGACAGTTATTAGTTTTACACTGATGACTGTCAGATTAATTTCAGCCTAAGGTTTTTTCTTGTCATATTGATTTTCCGTCAATCATTGTTTTGTACAGCTTTCTTCCGGAACATATTCTACCCTGATGCGCGTGTTTGTGGCTTCAGCAATCCGGCATTCGTCAAAATCATCCTGCAGTTGCTGAATGGAGGTGTAAATCTTCACGCGGAATATGACCCTATAAAACTCCAGTGGGATCGTCTTGTGAGCGCGCTCGCAGATGCCGCTTATTCTGATGAGTAAAGAGGCTTGATCTTAGTTTTATTATGTTCAATGCCATGAATGCCAAGTAATAGCGGATAGCCATGGCTTTCTGCCTTGCCTCAATGGCGGTTCATCGATCTGCAATATATAGCACCGTCAGCTAATGCTCCTCCATAGAAGACAAAATTCTATCATTGAGCAGAAATCTGCGTCTGTGATTGGGAGGCCGGTGTAAAGCTTGAAGCATGGGCGTGTTTTAAAAGATTATCTACATAAGTCCGCTGATGGACGCGAGCGACCTTTCTATGTTCTCAGATGACACATGTCCTGATTACTTAAATAGCCCGTATGTGCGCTTTCAGTCGCGCCACAAGCGCCATATCCAGTGCTTGAAATTGAACTTCGGTGAGCATCATATTTAATAGAAAATTGCTCCATTTTCTAGCGGTAAGACCATGCACATATCGTTAAGCTATGACCACTTAAATAAAATCCGCTTGTGATGATGCCCGGTTATGTGAAGTAAAGATTCAGCCCGCAATGTAATCTAACGGAGTGCCGTGGCAGGCATGTGGGTAACGGCATGATACCAAATCTCATACGCATGCCGTTTTCACTACCAGTACCGATGTTCCAGCGCTTTGTGACGTTAAGCTTGAGGGGGCTGGCGGTTTTTGGTCGATCACCGCATACTTTATCTTTGTGAACAACCGTTTAAGGACGGGTATCATTAAAAGCGCTGTGCAACGCATATTACAAACGCTGCTAACGCCGGCTTATATGGAATAAGTATTTGAATGATACCGGCTTTGTCACATTTACCAAGCGCGCGATATGCAAGCGGCAGTACAGATGAGAATGGTCAATGGTGATGCCGTTACTGGTCCCTTTGAGCAAAGCCTGACAACCGCGTTTGCAAGAAACGCGCGTTCTGTGGGATACTATCTACTACATCGCGACATCCGGTTGCCAATAGACGAGACTACAGAAAACTTTCCCTTAGTCACGATGGTTCAGCACAACTTCTACCGGTGGCGAGATAACGCTTATTCGACCTCCTCAACGAGGCTGTGGTAGCTGTTGCGCGACTTGCTGAGGGGCGCATACGATATATCGTGACCGATACGCCCGGCAACATGTTGAAAAGCGTAGACATGAAGCGACATCTAGGAGCGCGACGGCACGCCAGGCCTCATTGAGCGTGTTAGGAGAAGCTACCCAACGGTGACACGTGCTTTATCGATGGCGGCTACACCAGGGAAAAATTGAGAGCCATTATTACGCACATCTAGGAGCTGGCAGTCGAGCTTGTCAAGCGATCCGATGGCGCAAAGGGCTTTATACTCTTGCCAAAGCGATGAATCGTAGAGCACACCTCATATGGCTCAAACGCTGCTGCAGGCTCGCAGAAGATTGGAAAACTCAATCGCCTCGTCTGAAGCATGGCTGTTGGTCTCTTCCATAAAGCGCATGATGCGCTGAATTACTAAACTCGAATTATGAGTTAGGCTATTAGATACAAGTTCTTCGCTGATAAATAGTATAGGGCCACTATTAAAGCCGTATGTATATTCATTATCAATGAAGAATTTTCATATTAATATATGTAATTAATTAGTTGATTAATATCTGTAAGCTTATCCTGAAATACATAGATATAGTTATTTTATGGATGCCTGATAGACAAGATAATTAAGTTTGGCTAGCTTTTGAAAATCACGAGGGCTTGGATTCCATTTACATATAGGCAATGTATCAACTTATGGATGGACCTTACTTGAATGCCGCTTTTTCAAAGTTAAGTAATATTGAATATTGAAATGGCTATAGAATGCAACATTAATTATTATATGGCTGTGCTGTGATATTTATCAGTATACATAATTTAGTTTGTATATAAGATTAGGTAATTTATATATCACAATTATAGCGGGGATAAACAGGTGAGTATACATGGAGTAATAACAGCAACACCAGACGCTGATAACAAGTTTTATTTAAATCAGTTGTTTAAGTTAACCGCAACATTTACCGCAACTGATCAAACTAGTAAAATACCAGAAGGTGCTTTCTTAAATTTTGTAGATGCGGATAATTCTTTAGTCGTTACTAATGGCAACAAGCAGAATTTAGTAATTATTGATCCTGAAAAATCTTATATTGGTCAGGTTGTATATTATTGTTATTTTTCTAAAAAACCAGCTCCTAGCAAGGTTATAACTACAGTAATATTTGCGGATAACAACTTTATAGATGCTTCGAGCAAATATATGAATTTTAATAATATTAAAGATGCAGTCAATATAGATTACTACGATCCCATGCTTCATTGTCTACCAGTAGCTGAAACAGACAATGAACTTCCGACAAATAAAGTTAACTCTATACATTATACCGCTACTGTAACAGATGATGAGGGTAAACCAGTAAAAGACTATCTTGTTGAGTGGGCACAAGATTGGGATTCGGATTTATTTTCTAATATGTTAGTCTATAATCATGAAAAAGATAAAACTTGTTTAGAAACCAATATTGATGGCCGTAATAGCTGTATTACAGTGACTGATGTCAATGGTATTGCTGAAATTTATTTAGTTTCTAAGACCAATCAGGTTTATTTTGAAATTAGAGCTCTCGGCAATCAGCGGGAACCTTTTAGTTTTACACCAGTTATAGTTTATGATGTTAATCAATTTAATAGTGCACTACAAGAGCCAGATCTTATTACGTCGATTACAAATAATGATGGTAGTGCTGATTTAGATTCAGTAGAGGGATCATTTGTAAGCGTTCAAATATATACGAGTAATTTATCAGATACTACTACAAGTGACATTCTACTTTTTGTCAACGGCAACCTGAATAAACGCATGTTGTACAGCCCTCAGGCAACAAGCGATAAGCCATTTACATTGAATTTTAATGTGGCAAAAGTTTCACTTTATACTGATCATGGCCCTAATAGTAATGAAGATAATATTATATATTATGTACTAGCAACTAAGGCTACAGGCGTAATGACGTCTATGAGCTTATACAAAAAAGCCACAGGGAATGTTGGTGAAAACAAACCAGATCCAGATATTACACGCGAACTTACTAAGCCGAGCATTTTATATGCTGGTGATTTTGTTAATTTAAACACGATAAAAAATGGTTTAATAGTTGTGATCCCGATTTCTAGCCCTGCATCTGTATGGCAAGCAAGCGTATATGATAAAGTTACAGCAACAATTTATCTTAACGGTTGGGATCCTACGACTGGACAACCTAAACATGACATGTATAGCAGTGATAAAGACGTAACTCAAGATGATATAGATTCAGGAAATTTAAATATAATTTTTCCAGCATATCAAGTAACCGGATATGATTCAGCGCCAGGTGACCAGAATAGGCAAGAAAATCTTTATGTAGAATTTTATATAATAAAGAAAGGTGCGCCTGATAATTCAAAGATAATGTCACAATATAATACCTATAGATTAGACACTAGCGCACCTGGCGGATAATTAATTTGATTATAAGTTTACAAAATGGAATTAAATAATAGTTATGCAATTACAAATGATTATATCTCAGGAAACGGGTCCATATGACCCAAAATATTCTTCATTAAAGCCTTGTAATTGGGTAAACGTCTACGGTGATCCTGGTACTAGTGTTTGTGCAAAAGTTTCTAGTGAAGCAACAATTACTCAATCTAACGACAGTAATTATACGTTTAAATTGGATTCTAGTGGTCGTGGAAGTTTTAGTGTATTTATAAATAAAATGCCCAGCGCGATAACAACTGTGATGATTAATGATACATCTAATCAAGATAATCAAGCCAATGGATCAATGTTATTTAATGACTATTATACGGCTTCTGGTAATTTTTTGGGGTATTGTTATAATAATGGTGTTGTTGCGGATGGTAAAACGCCTTGCATAATATGCATTGTTGTTAATAAGAACCTTGATTTTGGTAACTTATATTATGTTGCTGCAAAAATCATTGGAGACGCAGAAATTTTAAATAAACAAAAAATGTATAAAGAAACTATTATTGAACTGGTAGATAATAGTTATATTAGCATAGAAGTATATAGCTCCAGTAAAGAAAGCGCTATTTTGTATCTAAGTTTACGGGTTCACCCGATGGCGAGTATATTGTATTAAATATTATATTTAAAGAATTTTATATAGATAACAATTGAGGGAGTTTATGACAAACAATTTAAGCCTAGAAAGGGGACTCTATACTCCGACGTTACCTCAAGCTGATAACAATATAATTGATTTGAATTTAATAGACGATTATATTATCATACAAATAACTAATTACATTAATATTGGTAATTATGACAAAATAATTGTCCGCTTTAATAGCATAGAGTCCAATCCATTTATTGTATATTTCATTAATAATCCACCACAATATACGTTCGTAAAATTTTATAAGAATACTTTAGCTAGCGGTACTTATACAGTTAATTATAGCTCTCAAGATATCGCTCTTAATATTGCATACTCTGATAGTATTGTTGTAAAAATTATAAATGGCTTAACATATAATTTACCGGCACCGTCATTTCCAAAAGCTGAAAATATGTCTGTGTACTATAACACAATAGTTGCAGATAAAGGACTGATTATACGAGCACGATACAGCGATATGCATTTAGGAGACAAGATTATCTTTAAATGGAATGGAATGGACTCTGATGGCTATGACATACCTGAATCTACAATAGAATTAGATCCAATAGTTGTTTCAAATAAAGATTTAGAAAACAATTTTGTTGATGGTCTTATACCACAAAGAAACATTCAGATATTGGGTATAAATGGCTCTGGCTATGGTATGTACTCACGAACATCATCGATTAATAATAAAGTTAAAACCGATAATTCTCCAAAAAGTCATGTATATATTGTATGGGAAAACTATAATAATTTGTCTATGTTTATTAGTAAGAAAGCTGCAGTAAGAGATAGTCGTTATCCATACTTATTACCATCAAACAAAGGAGCAATATTTGGACAACCCGGAATGATGGTAGATTAATTTACTGACGCTCATACAAATATAGTTGCCGTTAATAGTGACAACGTTGTCAATTCCGTTGTTTTGAACGAGAGTGGGTATGCTACTTTTCAAATTTATCGTAATATAAATGTTAGTGGCCCAGGTCCTGTTGTTGTAGAGGCAAGCACTAAAGATACAAAAGTAAATTCAATATCAAGTAAATCTACGTTTGAAAACTATGTAAATGGAAAAGGAGGCATATATGGGTATAACTACACAGATAACATCTATGCCGATGGTAATACACCATCTTCCATATATATTTATGCCGTTGATAATCAACAAGTAATTATTGCAGAGGTCAGCGAAAATGCATTAATAAATGCATGGAATAATAAAATTGCTATCCCAGTGCATATGGATAAAACAGCGACGTTAAGCATAATAACTAGCACACCAGGTGTGTATACAGTAAATCTTTACACTGAAAATAACCCTCAGGACATAGTTACATTTTATATCAACTTTATTGTATAGTTTCAAGTAAGGAATAGTTATGTCTAAAATAGATTTTACGAATACAAATGATGATTCTGCAACGGCCGATGGCAAAACGCCAATAAATGTGGAAGTGACTTATACTGACGAAACAAAATTACTTTCTGGAAAGTCTTTAAAGTTCACTCTATCGGATGTTATAAACGCTACTTTCAGTGACAATAGCACAATTACATATAAAACTACTGATGTTCTTGGTAAAGCAACGGTGAGCTTTACATCAAATAAATCAGGAAATGGAGTTCTTTTAGTTGCTGATGCAAATGATAAAAGTATATACAATCACACAGATTACAATTTTATACCTAATTTTAGTATAAAATTTGATAATTTAACTAATAACTATGCTATAGCCGATGAAACACAAAAAATTAAAGCCGTTGTAACCTTGCTTAATAACAATACTGTATATGTGGATACAAATACATATGATAGAGTTATGACCCTCCAACTTGTTTCTGATAAGGCTCATTTTGTTGATGAAATCGGTAATGATAAATCTAGTATAATAGAAAATGCGTCTTTTATTGAAGGCAAATGTACAGTCTATTTTGTTGATTCCTTTGCTGAGGAGGGATTAATTACGGCGGCGTTAAAAAGCCCAGATGATCCAACAGATCCAGCCACTGATCAAAGAGCGTTCAGTTTTAGTACGCCGGATCCGGATCAAATCACTCTTACACTTGATAATAGTAATCCGGTTATGGGGGCTACTATTGTAGCAAAAGCTTTAATAACAAATGAGAAACAAAAACCACTAGAAAATAAAAGCGTCGAATTTAGTTTGATATCAAATTTAGGTAATGCATACCTCGATCCGACGGCTACCCCTCCAACTAAAAATAGCATTAAGACAGATTCAAGTGGGATTGCTTCGATAAACATTAAAGATCCCACGTGGGGTGCCGGTACTATTACAGCTACTATAGTAAAGGCTAACACTGTACCATTACATAGTAGTAAACCATTCGATTTCGCTGTCAGCGGATCTATACATCTTGGTAATATAAATTTTACTGTTTATCAAGCGGATGGCGAAAATGAGCGGGTAACATTTAATCAATATCCCGCTTGTTCAGATACTAATGTTAATGGAACATCTCCAGCAGCTAATATAATTTTGTACAATGGAGCCAGTCCTGTAGGTAAAAACTTTCCAGTATACTTTTGGTTTAGTGGTGATAATAGTGATAATATAAGCCTTAAGAGTGATGTTAAATACGATAAAGAAATGAAAGTATATATATCTGAAACAGATGGCGATGGTTTAGTCAATGTTAGTTTTTTGTCTAATGTGCCTGATACGTACACCATTAATTTTAGACTGAATACTGGTAATGAAGCGCTAGATAAAGTAGTTAGTGCTGATTTTAAGTTTGTTGATCCTTGGGCTTCCGTCACAAATGTAAAATTACTATTTAGTAATAGCACTAATAACGCGAATATATTTAATAATGGTATTAATCAAGCAAGACTTTGTATTTCTATGGATCTCATTGATGAAAAGGCTGAGACTCTTTGCAAAAATAATATACCAAATGATATTATCCGTAACATTGAAAATTATGTTAAAGTAATTGACTATGTTACTGGTAATGAAGTTTCCACAAGTAAAAATACATCATGGTCTTATTCATTAATCAGCAATGTTTATGAGAAAGAATTCAATCAAAATAATCAAATATACGAATACGACAATATTATTATTGATGATGATCAAACTTATATAAATAATATAAACTCTAATGGAAGACTTCAAATATACTATTATTTAACTTATAATAATAAATCACTTACTAACTCTCTACGACTCGGTTTAAAAATTTTCCCATCAGGCAAAATGATAACTAAAAGCTCTACAGGTAATGTAGGGAAACTTGCTTCTTATGATCCTATATATCTTGATAGCTCTAGTAGTGATGCACATAATTCTATGAATAGCACTATTAATGCAATCCGTACTAAACAATACGATGCTGATGCATTTGATATGAAGTTAGTTAATCTTGCAACTACAGGGATAGATGAGCATGCAGAAGATTTTAGCAAAGATAATTGCTATCGATATGCACATTATAAAATTTTTTTAAATAAACAAGATTACAACTATACGACTTATATTCAAAAATATACAATAATATTCGACCCCACGACTAATAAGGAATCATACTTAACTGATTATAGCTTTGCTGAATGTAACAGTGGATTATATAATTGTAAAACATATCTTTGGCCCAATACATTATATGATGAATCTGGCAATAAAATCGTTGATAACACTTCATCACAATATCAATTGTCTATGAATGCAGGGCTTTACCCTAACAGATCGGTTAATATTAAAACAGAAGATGATTCATTGTATGTCACAGTATTTTGGGAGTTTGGTACATTTAATCACGGATACAAAAAAGACATGTGTTTGAATATAGTGGCGACTGATTGCTATGGAAACACTGGGGAATTTTATATAAGTACAAATAACACATATAATGTATATGATAGTGATAAAGCAGCAAATATGAGTACAAACTCCTTTTTATCGAATATCAGTAAGGTCTCAACACTTAACCCAGCCAGCAATATAATTACATTTACACTGGATACGTATAATCAAGACTCTGATATTGATAATAATAGAAGATCATTGAATACTGATAATACTAATGGTCTTAATAAGATTTATGGCGGCGAGTTAACTTACCTCAAAAGCTTACCTGCAATTTTAGAGTGGCATCATTCTGATCCAGACGTTTATTATCCTCGAGGTGAAATGATTATCTCTAATCTTTCTAAACAAGATTGTGGTTTGTTTATAAGTTATAACGACGCTAATCAAAAAGACATGTTATATCTAACAAAGGATTCAAGTATATTTCTATTTCGCCCTGTATGGAAAAATAATACGGTAGTCATAACTTTATCTGATAACACTAATACACTATCTATAACTTCAAATAAAGTAACAGAAACGCACACTCAAACTCCTGAAAACCTTAACTATGTACGAAACTATACTTATGCAGGGCCAATAGGTAGTGAATACTTTGAGTGGCATCTTATACCTTATTCATAAAATAAAAACATATAGTTAACAATTAGGGGTATTAGAAATGTCAAATGCACAAAATGGATTAATTGTTATTGTATTGGACAGCCTGATCAATAACGATACAGTAGGTGACTCCAAACACTTTATTACAGCTACTGCACATGCATCCATAAATGGCGCACCATACAGCGATGAAGATATAATATTTAGCTTAAATAGCTCTATGGGGCCTTTTTTTGAGATAAATAATAGCACAGATGTAAAAGTAAAGCCTAAAAATGGTGCTGCTACTGTTAGATTTGCTAGTGAAGGTGAATCAACTGGAAACATTGTTGCACATATAGATACGATATCAGATCAAAATCCTGTCCCTGAAGATCAAAAACCTTTTGAATTTTCTGCTATATGTGCTGATAATTTAGTTCTAACACTAGAGTTTGATACGTGTGATATGGGTACGCATAATATTGCCACAGTTGTTTCAAGAGTCGGTAATGTACCCATAAATCATACGGCAATAACATTTGACTTTACGGACAA
This sequence comes from Pseudochrobactrum mosebachae, assembly GCF_048914685.1. Lineage (GTDB taxonomy): Bacteria > Pseudomonadota > Alphaproteobacteria > Rhizobiales > Rhizobiaceae > Pseudochrobactrum. Next base: position 119,513 of record NZ_CP128409.1, on the reverse strand, counting down.
TTATAGCAGCGTTACTATCGTTGACTCTGATAAAACATCCACACGAACCTACACCAAGGGCACTGATGACCATGGCAATCCATTGGGTATTGCAACCGTACCATTTACGAGCCCCCGCTGGACGAATGGAGCTGTAATAGCTTCTATAATAGGTGATAATGACCCAACTCACGCACAGAAAAAAGATTTTTCTTTTATTGCGCCTGATACTGTTGGACTCACGCCATTTAATATTCAGGTGCAAACAACTGATATTAATTCTGATATAAATCAACCAAAATACGTTATTTTTAACAAATTTCCTGCCAATACCCCTACATACACGATGCAATACGTAACAGCCACTATCCAGCTTGTTAATAGCGATAAACCTCTGGGAGACGGCTTTGATTTAGAAATAAGTTACACGAGCTCTACAAACAGCCCAAGTCTTAATGTTTCAATTAAGGATGACAAAAATTCATACACTAAAATAAATCAAGAATCTACAGTAACGACTGACATAAATGGTGAAATTAAGTTGTATTTATCTTGTTATGATATATCGACGGTTAATTTAACCGCTAGCATTAAAGATAATCAAACCTTACCTAGAGGTACTGTAAGTTCACAAGTACAATTTATAGATCCGTGGGTTAATATAGACAGTCCGGTGGCTCATTTTTCAGGACAATCATCTGAATATAATCTTTATACAAATGGTCGCCATGAAATATTATTATACTTGCGTATGAAACTAATTGACTCTAACAACTCACCATTAACTGAAGCAACAATGCCATCTATTGATGATGTCTATAAATCAGTTAAGGTAATTGATTATAATAGCGGAATAGAACTTGGCACAGGCAACATGTCTGCTTGGTCATATAGTAAAGATGGTGTCAATACATTTTGTACGCAGTCTTCATCAAGCTCGAGTGAATTTCAAATTTTAGATACCGATAGTGCTATTAATGAAGTTACGCTCAAATATTATATAAAGTCTACAGACACAACCTCATCCGATGTTGCAATTGGTTTTTCAATAATGCCGACTGGTGGTCGTGTAACTTATGATACCGGTTTAAATGGAAAGCTGATTACTAATCCAGTTGTGATTAAGGATGGAAGTATTTATTCTTCCTATAATCAAAATATTCCAACAATTAAACCATTAGAACCGCGTAGTTATAACCTAAATGATCTTAGTATAGTTAGCTTGGGGTTAACACAATATGATAATCAACATGATTCGCAACCTGACACCTGCAATTTAACTAACTCATTTAGAGAATTTAGATATAAAATATCATTTAATGAGGACAGGGTCTCCTCTAACGAATTTATCTTGCATAGTTATTACTTTGTAGAAGGGCAAGATGAATTAGTTAACTACTGCTATTCACAGAAATCTATTAATATGTATAGCTATATGTACTATTTATGGCCTATTTTGTTAAGTGACCCTGATGGTACGAATATAAGTACTGTTAATGAGATTCATATGGCAAGTACACGCGCTATGAGTGCCGTAGATTCTAAAATTACCCCAGAACCACAAACTATATATATATCTCTATATATATGATTTGGTAATTATCTTGATGATTTAATTATGTATAAATATAGAAATATTAATATATATGACCAATATGGTAATATAGGAATTTTTTCACTTAATCCATCTGTTATTCCAAGTATTTATCCTTTAAGTAATACAACACCAATACTATTAAATGATGGAGCTAGCGTACTTAGTGATGTTAATACACCTGCGGATGAAAAAAAACTTGTGAGTTTAACGAAGGTTTCCAACAATGTTTATGATGGGAAGTATGGTACTCAAGATCACTGGGCATCTACCGGCGTAAATCCTGGCTCGCAGATTATGTACCCCTTATGCTCCAATGCCTGCTTAGTTGATATAAAGACAACTAATACTGTATTTCATATCTCATCAGATGCTGGTCAAGTATATCTTAACTCAACCATTGCCGGCAACTACTGCTATGCTCGTGCAGTTAACTACCCCATAGCATACGGTCAGGACAGACTATCTATAGTAGATACTCAACAGAAAACAAGTACCGAACAACAATGTTTAATGTTTTACCCTACATGGGATAATAATACATTCTGTATAGTAATAGAAAAATTCACTACTGTACATGGCACTACCAATCGGTGTTTATGTTACGACTTACTTGGTTATGAAGAAGAAGTATCAACTGGAATAATGGTGATTCCATTCAGTAATTACAAAAAAGAAGATGAACCTAAGTATACATTTAGAATAGAAAAAGCAGTCGATCAATAAGTTGCAATAAATAAATTTGGAGGGAAAAATGGCTAATTATTATACACATGCAGGCAACTTTACGCAGCATGGCGAGGGCAACGTAGATCCGCGCACGGGGCTTTTCTCAGTATCTATTACATTATGTGAGTTTCGTGGAGGCAATCTGATCGGGCCATCTCAACCTGTAATTTTAACTTATTCTCCCTTATCATCTGTTGATTATGGCTTAGGAATTGGGTGGTGTTTCGCATGGACCACATGGGATACCAATAGTGGTTACTTATATAGCAAATACGGTGAGTCATTAAATGCCAACCTAGTCGGAAATGTAATTCAGATTGAGCAACAAAAAATTAAAACAATGATGATCAATCAAATGAATAATAAGATATATAAAGTTACACATGCGACAGGTGAAATTGAAGTACTTAGTGCTACTTTAAATTATCAACGATTACCAACAACTATACATAGTCCTGAAGGTAATAGTATTTCGTTAAATTGGAATCTCAGCAATGGGCATATAAATAACATTAGCGATGATTTGAATAATTATTTTTCAGTATCGTATGATGGCAGTGGACTTAGCACGATTACTGTTTTTCCAGGCAGCGATGAAAGCTATACAATTACCGCAACAATGAAGGATCGCTATCTTAATACGCTCAAAATCGGTAATAATGATGTCTGGAAATTCACTTATGATGACGAGAACAAACCAAACGGATATCCGTCATTGCTTAGTCAAGTTACTTATCCATCAGGTCTGGTTGAATCGGTAATCTATAAACCACGCAGTATGTACTATAATGCAAACTCAAACCGTGACCCTCTGCCCAGTGTCTCTCAATACACTATCAATCCTCATGGTAAGCAGCCCCCTAAAGTCGTACAGTATAGTTATTCAAATAATTATAACTATCTTGGGCTTGGCAACGATTCTTCTGCGTTTAATGAAAATTCAGATAATTCCTACAACGGTATTTATAAGGATAGTATTAAGTATACAAGTACTGAAGACATTATGTCGGGCTCAGACATAATACAATCGACAATCAGAACCTATAATATGTATCATTTGCTCACGAATGAGCGGATCAATAATACAAACACATCACTAGAGACAACCATTAATTATGAAATTGCAGCGGGGGTGGGCTTTCAAAATCAATGTATATATTTTCAAAAGCCTCTCACTGTTACCAAAACTTACATTCAAGACACGGGCTCAGTTAACCCAAAAAGCAGAACAGAAGTCAGTACTTTTTCTTATGATAAGAGCGGTAATAAAATTTCTCAAACATTACCTGACGGGGTCATAACAACTTGGGCCTATGCTCCACTTGAGGGGGATGACAACACCCCCGCCAAGCCCAGCGGCATGGTGCCTCTTGTCATTGAAGAGTTGATTACCTATCCAACGGTCGGTGCCTTCAATAGTATGAAATTTAAAAAAACATATAAATATAAGCTTTTAGATGTTGGCGGCTCTCCATCGGACCCCAATAACCCTATTAAAAATATGATTGTTCTTGATACTGAAACGCATACTCTTGATGATCAGCCATATTACTCCATTGCCCATACTTATTATGAGAAGGGCGTTGATTTCAGTCGCTTTCAAACGACAACTGAAACGTATATTTCAGATGCTCTGGACAAGGACGGAAAGCCTCTTACATATTCTACGACTTCTAGTTTCAAATTTGATCACAGTGTCAAAAATGCGCTTACAACTCAGACCACAATAGTTTCTCATGACAAATTAAGCTCTGTAACTAGCCGCACATGGTCGACCCTAACCGGGGTTGTTACCGGTGAAACCAATGAGCAAGGCGTTCGCTTTCTATATACATATGACTGTTTCGCCCGTCCCCTCACAACGACGACTGCAGCTGGCAATACTTACAGCAATACAATCAAATATGATTATGCTTATGAACTTTTGGATACTTCTGAGACTATTAAAGTGCCCACAATCACTAAAACAGTTGCATCTGGCGCTAAGGAAAAAACCTGGCTGGATGGGTTAATGCGCGAGATTCAGCTGCAGCGTATGAGAACTGTGAATAATGCTGCTCAATATGTAACCGGCCGTATCAAGCAACATGACGCGATGGGGCGCATTGTCGTTGATACTGAATTTGATCAGGTCAATGATGTTGCGATCAAAAATTCAACATCTATAACTTATGATGACTGGGGCGCGCCGAGCAAGATCACGCGTGACGATGGCTCCTATGCAACATTCGTTCTGGATGTTGTTGATCAGCAAGTCACTGCACAATGGAGTGGTGGAGGGAATGCATATATTATCGGACACACCAACAACCAAAATCTTCTGACAAAAGCCGTCATTTACGACAAGAATAAAAACCCATATGCCTCCCTGAGTTATGAATATGACGGCGGTAGGCGGCTGCGGTCGAAGACCGATGCTTTATCGCATACCACAACATATCAATATGACAATTGGCACAGGGTTGCTCAAGTCACTTTAAGTGATGGCACGGTAACGCAGAGAGAATATGTACCTTTCAGTAGTGCTGCGGCTCAGACCTCTGTTAAGATAAAAAGTGGCGCATCAAGTGCTAAGTTTGTTGAATATGGTACGCAGGTCTTCGATGGTTTCCTGCGCCCGACCGAAGCCACTGTTGGTGCCCGTACAACAAAATATGCATATTCCGGCGCCTCAAACAAGCCCAGCGCAATCACCGCGCCTGACGGTTCAGTGCTGAATTATAGCTATATTCCTGAGCTCGGGAATGTCATGCAACAATGCACTGATAAAGACGGCAATAACTTAGTTAAGCTAAGTTATGATCAGAAAACCGGATTTTTAACTGAAGGGGAGACCAGAAATACAGGAACGAGTACAATAGATACAACAGGTAGGAACTTTAACAGACAATGTGATGTCTGGGGGCGAGTGGCCATGGAAAGGATGGGGCCCACATTTTCCGCTATGCAACAATATAAATACTCACTTTTCGGCCGTTTGATCAGTTATTCTGATCCAGGCAACATTTATTCTTATACATACAACAAGCAAGGGCAAGTAACATTAATAAAGAATAAGAACATTGAAACAAGTATTACCTACAACACTTTAGGTGAGGTTGCATCTTATGCAACTTATCAAGCAGGTGACGGCGAACAACCCATCAACCACAAGGTGCTGCAGCCGACATATGATGAGTTCCATCGCGAAATAAATAGAAAATATACTATAAATTCTAAGACTGCCCTGAGTATTGATACAGAATATACGATTAGTAACCTCATATCTAAGGTAACAACAAGTGGCGATGATAATTTAGTAGAGAGCTTTACATATGATGCTCGTAGCAGAATATTGAGCCAAAGCTTCAATAAACCCTGCCTTAAAACACCCCATAATCAGTTGGCATCGCAGGTTACTTATACCCATGATTACATCGATAATATTCTGAGCGCAGATTATACATGTGCGGATAACAGCTCTGAAAAATATACGATGCTGCGTGACAATGCCAATGATATTTGTCAGCTGACAGGGGTAACCTCCAACCTGTCAGCGGCAGATAACAAAACTTTCAATTATGATGCGAATGGGCGGATGATTGCGGATTCGCTAGGCAATACACTAGAATATGATCTATTGGGTCGGCTGAGCAAGGTCACCAATAATACAACCAGCACAAATTATATTTATGATGCCATAAACCGATTGCGTACACAGTCAACTGGTCAAGTAGACAATAAACTATACTATAGAAACGGTGTTTTACAGGCTGTGGAACAATATACCGATGGTATGCCAACAAAAACATATGGCTGGATGCGGACTGCAGCAGGTGCAATGGCCTCGTTTAGTTCAGACACATCAGTACCACCAAAGTTTTTAATTACAAATAAACATTCTACTATATTAGCGGCAACTGATGGCAGTCAAAAAATCCAGTGCAGGCAATATACAGCATTCGGTGACACGCAATTTGAGGGAGAAGACCCAGCACTGGGCTTTAATGGCGAGCTCTTCAACCCCGCCATCCAAAGCTATCAATTGGGTAGTGGATATCGCGCCTATAGTCCCGGGCTGATGCAATTTACTGCACCCGATTCATGGTCGCCTTTTGGAAAAGGCGGGATCAATCCTTACGCATATTGTAACGGAGACCCCGTCAATAAAATAGATCCCTCAGGACATAGTATTCATTTCTGGTTTTGGTTTGTTTCCGCTGTTGCTCTTGTTATGATGATCGTGCCAGGAGTCCAGTTTGGTGCTGCTGTTGCTGCTGGAGAAGACATAACCATTACAATGCGCGTTATGACTGTTGCTAAAACAGTAGTAGCTTTAGGCTTAGTGGCTAATAATATAGCACATGGCATAGAAGAACTTGGTGCACAGAAATATGTAGTCAATCAAAGTGGCCAACCGACAAACGAAGTCCTTAAAAACAAAAAAGAAAAAGGCGCAGAAATAACGGGGGATGTATCTGATGGCTTGACTGCACTATTGTTGCTAAGCATGGTGGATGAATTTCGTATATTTAGGAGACTGCGCGCATTCAGAAGGGAAGCAGAGGGCGTGAGAGACTTGGAAAGAGCTGAAGAGATGGATAGTTCCCGCCGAGCAAGCCCTAGGCGCACAAGCGACATCCAAGAAAGCACACAACCATCAAGGACGCATTCTCCTGCGCGGGCTGAGATATCCTCGAATGAACCTCCGCATGCGGCCTCACAAGAAAATAGTGTTAGAAATATTAATAGTAGAAGTGCAGATGACTGCAATAGAAGCTCTAGCAATAATAATCAAGCACCCCCAGCATTAAGTCGTACAAGCATGGATGAACCTTCCGACAATGTAAGTGTTAGAACGAGACCTGTTAGTGAAAGTGAAACGGTATATAATTCTCCATGGGTACATTATGAATTTTGATCAATAAATAGTCCTTATTCTATCTCACCCAAAACCGTTTTGGTTGAGATAGAAAGCATGAGTGTTCTTAGAGTATCCAGAATTATAGATCTAGGTACTTTGATAAGGTGACAGCTCTCTCAAGGCGTGGCATAGGGAGGTGCTAATCTAAAGGGCCTTCCACGCACATGATCCGCATTGATAATATCAGTAAATCGAACAGTCATCGCATTCTCTTTATCGAGGCGTCTGCCGCGCTCAACCGGGGCGAAAAAATCGGTCTTATTGGTCCTAATGGTGCCGGAAAAACCACGTTATTCCGTATGATAACCGGTGAAGAGCAGCCAGATGAAGGGCAGGTTACCGTAGAAAAAGCGGTTACCATTGGTTATTTTAACCAAAATGTTGGTGAGATGGGCGGGCGTACTGCTGTAGCTGAGGTCATGGATGGCGCAGGCCCCGTGAGTTCGGTTGCCGCAGAATTACGTGAGCTGGAAGCGGCCATGTGTGACCCGGATCGTCTTGATGAGATGGATGCCATTATCGAGCGCTATGGCGATGTGCAAGCGCGTTACGAAGAACTGGACGGTTATGGCCTTGATGGTCGCGCCCGTGAAGTGCTGGCAGGGTTGAGCTTTAGTCAGGAAATGATGGATGGCGATGTCGGCAATTTGTCCGGCGGCTGGAAAATGCGCGTGGCTCTTGCCCGTATTCTGCTCATGCGCCCTGATGTTATGCTGCTTGATGAGCCAAGCAACCATCTTGATCTTGAAAGCCTGATCTGGCTCGAAGAATTTTTGAAAACCTATGATGGTGCGTTGTTGATGACCTCGCATGACCGCGAATTCATGAACCGTATTGTAACAAAAATCATCGAAATCGATGCTGGTAACCTCACCACCTATTCCGGTGATTATGGGTTCTATGAAGGCCAGCGTGCGCTGAATGAAAAACATCAGCAGGCCCAGTTTGAGCGCCAACAAGCAATGCTTGCCAAAGAAATCAAATTTATCGAACGCTTTAAAGCACGGGCTTCCCATGCTTCGCAGGTACAGAGCCGGGTAAAAAAACTGGAGAAAATCGACCGCGTGGAACCACCGCGCAGACGTCAGACAGTTGTTTTTGATTTTGCGCCGGCGCCGCGTTCAGGTGAAGATGTTGTCAATATTAAAGGCGTTAATAAAGCCTATGGCAGCCGCACAATTTATGACGGCCTTGATTTCATGATCCGCCGCCGCGAGCGGTGGTGTATTATGGGTGTGAATGGCGCCGGAAAATCTACCTTGCTCAAGCTTGTGACCGGTACGACAGCGCCGGATCATGGCATTGTGACTTTGGGCGCCAGTGTCAAACTCGGTTATTTTGCGCAGCACTCCATGGATATTCTGGATGGCGACAGCACAATTCTGGAATGGTTAGAGCAGTGTTTTCCAAGGGCCGGCCAACCGCCTTTGCGCGCTTTGGCAGGTTGTTTCGGATTTTCCGGTGATGATATTGAAAAGAAATGCCGCGTGCTGTCAGGTGGTGAAAAAGCCCGATTGGTCATGGCCGCGATGCTGTTTGATCCGCCGAATTTTCTGGTGCTTGATGAGCCGACGAACCATCTTGATCTTGATACCAAAGAAATGCTGATTAAAGCGCTTTCTAGCTATGAAGGTACGATGCTTTTTGTGTCTCATGACCGGCATTTTCTTGCCGCACTTTCCAACCGCGTGCTTGAGCTGACACCAGACGGTATTCAGCAATATGGCGGCGGTTATACGGAATATGTAGAGCGCACAGGCCATGAAGCACCGGGGCTGCATATATAGTTATATTGAAAGCTGCATTCTAAAATGCGTAAAGCGTAACATTCCTACTTTGCAAAAAGTAGAAATGTTACGTTGCATGTTTTAAACACATGCCGGAGCGCCCTGATCGGTCTGGCTAGCAGGGTGCAAAGCTAATCTAACTGAAGCCATTGATGCGATATTGATTTTCAAAACTATATTTTTAGAAGATCTAATATTGCAAGATCCTGATGCTCTAGAGCCGCATAATGAATGTCATGATCAAAATTGCTAATGACAGCATTATGATTATCAAGGCACAGAGCACAGCTTCCACTGCGGTAGCGCTGTCTAAAAACAGGGCCTTTTAAATGCACTTCATCGTTAAGACTATACGCTTGCGCTATTTTATCATTATAATGACCTGAAAAATCAGGAAATTTTCTATATAGCTGCAGTGCGGTATTAACATACTCCTCATCACCAAAGGGGCCACGTATGTTACCTTCAAGTGCGAATGCAGTGAAGTTTTCTCCAAATTCCTTATGGAAATCTGTGAATGGAATTGCAGAATGGGTATTCGTCTTGATCCTGTAGAGATGAGGTGCTTTTAATTGATCATCTAGAAATTTTCTGGCGTTACATTTTTGATTTTTAAGATCTTTCCAGCACATAAATAACCCGCAATATGAATTCTTAAATATATTATGATCATTGTTCAAATATCGCTCTGCGCCTTCACGTGAACCTGCCGTAAAGACTGTATTGGTACCAAACAATTTAAAGGACGCATTACCGCTATAGCCAGCGTGAAAACCTTGAAAGCCGTCTCGAAAAATAATGGAAGGTAACCTGCTATCATAACGATAGACTGTCATCGGAAAAGCTTCAGCTTCAAAGCTCCTCCATCGGGTTCGCAGTAGATATGAGTACTCATCAAACATTAAATAATCCATTATTAATGCTAAACAATAATATATTAATGTAACGCTATATATATGATAAATAGCAACAAAATTATATTGTGCTTATAAAACAAGCCACCTTAAAATGCAATTTTCTTTATCTTCTTATCTATCTATTTGCTACCTATCTGGGAAGGAATGCTGGAGCGTTTTATGTTTAAATTGGATCATGTAACCCGCTCTACGTTATTGTTTTTACGCATTATCGTGGTCGACCAATGATTCCATTGGACTACGAAATGCTCTAGCAGACATCAAGATGGGCACTGTCATAGTCATCAAATACTTGTAAGCTAACAACGGGTGATGTCGTTTTCCTCCAGCGTAGTCATCTTACGTTCAGTGTAAATGTTAATTGGCGTCAATATAGTGTTTTATGCCTTTCATCGAGTATAATGAATAAAATTATCCATTTTATCCAATGATATGTGCATATATTCAAGAGCGAGTATTCATCTTTGCAAACTTATTATTATACATCAGCTTAAGCACCGGCAGCAAAGCATTACCTGTCTCTATATGCGATATTCCAACCAGCCGATTTTTTAACCAAACAATCCATGCAATGTAGGGTTAGCTTACTCAATACAGTTTTTTGCCTGCTTGAATTAGTACATAGAATCTCAATGTTGAATTCTGACAGGGCGCCACCAAGTCGTTTTAGGCGCTACCGATACAAGCACCATCCAGTCTTCAAAAATTTTGAACGACACTTCTACACGGTGGCGTTTGCACCCGCTCAGTAAAATCCATCCCATCTGCAAACTCCCGCATCCTAGAATGCAGAGAGTGTGACATTCTTACTTTGCAAAAACAGGACATTTTAACTTTGCGGCTACAACCGTTACTTTCATAATATGTATTATGGAACTTATTTAGATTTATAAAAGATCATTAAATGTCGTCGAGATGACTTGTACATAAAATACTTCTACACAAAACCCTCCACCGAACAAACAATAAGATCATGATCCGAGAGCGGACGACCGTTGTCATCCAATGAAGAGATAATCCGGCTTTCGCCAATCACCAGTCCGCGGCTTAAAAACCAATCCAGCTTCATGGCGCGGTCCGGCCAGCGGGTGATCAGGCTCGGCCGCGTGGTCATCGTATCAATCGCACCGCTATGGCGGATAAATCCGCGGTCAGCAGCAATTTTGAACAGGCCTTCCGCTTCAAAATCACCATCAGCATGATTACCGGTATTCAGATCGCCACCGATGAGTATTGGCATTGAGCCAAATTCTTCTTCCAGCGCATCAATCAGCTGTGCAACTTGCTTTTCGCGGTAGAGAGCTGGCGAGGCGCTTTCCAAATGCACCGAGACGGCAACAAACGGCCCGCTGCTGGTTTCAATCACGGCACCAATCGCATTACGTTCACCTAACCGTGGCTGATCGCCGCCATTAAAAAACCACAGGCGCTCACCGGCCAGCCGTTGAAGAAAAACGCGCTGCAAGGGTACCGAAGCCATCAAACCGTTGCCATGAAAACCCTTCTCATTAAAATCGTCCTCACAGAACTGGTGCTCAATCTCTGAGCCAAGCCCGAGCTCAATGAATTCAATGCCATAAGCATAAGTCATCTTCATATGCTGCGCGAGTTCTGCCATGGTATTTTTCTGGCCGGTACGTGCCATGCCATTATCCAGCTCAGATAACAAAACGACGGCTGGCTTTTCCGCCTGCATTTTAGCAGCACTTTCAGCGGGAAACAGACAGCGTTCAAGGTTCCATGCACTGACATTAAACGGAAATGCTAGTGGTTCTGAAGCTTGCGCTTTACCGCCGGTTTCAATCGTCGTCATGCAAGCCATTGAAACCAGCTTATCATCATGTGCGGCAATGGTTTTATCCAATTGCGCAATGCTCTGGCGCTCTTCAAGCGAGGGTACGTCCAGAGTATCAACACACGCGCGGATCATCGTTTCTACGGATTTTGCTTCAAACATAACAAATCTCTATTTTCAGGATTGGTTTCAGGCAGGCACAAAGCTGGCATGTGGGGTTGTTGCCGGTTGTGTGGCGTCAAGACGTTTGCCGGTAATCTTGTTAAAGAAATGCAATTTTTCAATCGCAACAGACAGCAACATGTGCTCGCGGATATCAGCTTGTGGCGGCAGCGCTGCCACCAGTTTCTGGTTTCCCGCATAACCATGGACAATGCGTTGCGCGCCCAGTTCCTCCACATAATCGGTACGAAACTGTAAAATCTGTTCACTAGGATTACCGGTTTGATGAGGGATATGTAAATCCTCGGCGCGGATGCCAATCGTGACCTCGCCCTGCACCGCTGGTAGTTTGCCCAAGTTTAACACATCTTCACCCAGCATCAGCTGCGATTGGTGCAAAGTGCCATCCGCAAGGTTCATGGCCGGTGAGCCAATAAAACTGGCAACAAAGGTTGACGCAGGCTGATGATAAATCTCGAGCGGTGCGCCAATCTGTTCAATTTCGCCACCATTGAGCACCACTAAACGGTCGGCCAGTGTCATCGCCTCAAGCTGATCATGGGTGACGTAAATTGAGGTGGTACCAAGGCGGCGCTGAAGCTGGCGAATTTCACCGCGCATTGAAACACGCAGTTTTGCGTCGAGGTTAGAAAGCGGTTCATCAAACAAAAACACCGCAGGTTTGCGTACAATAGCACGCCCCATCGCCACACGCTGGCGTTGCCCGCCGGAAAGCGCGCGCGGTTTGCGCTCCAGATAAGGTTGCAGCTCCAGCATACGCGCGGCTTCAGCTACGCGTGCTTCAATTTCGGCCTTCGGGGTTTTTCGATTGCGCAAACCGTAGGCCAGATTATCATAGACGGTCATATGTGGATAAAGCGCATAATTCTGGAATACCATCGCAATATCGCGGTCTGCGGGCTCAACCTGATTGACAACGCGGTTGCCAATGGTGACCTCCCCGTCAGAAATGGTTTCTAACCCTGCCACCATGCGGAGCAAAGTCGACTTTCCACAGCCCGATGGCCCGACAAGAACGATAAACTCGCCATCTTTAATATCAATATTCACAGCATGAACGGCTTTGGTACCGCCTGCGTAAATTTTTGATACATTTTCGATTGTAACCTGTGCCATTAAAGGCTCCCTGAATTGTTTACACGCGCCACAAAGTCACCATTGCTGGTGTCATTCATGGCATCGTCACTTGTCGCTTTCGGTTAGCCCCTTGATGAACCACCGCTGAAACACCACCACGATCAAAACCGGTGGCACCATAGCCAGCACAGCAAGCGCAAATGCTTCATTATAATCCGGTATTTGCGCACCAACCCACACTTGCAAAATCTGTTTGATACCGCGCATCAGCGTGAAGAAGCTCTCATCAGTGGTCACCAGCATTGGCCACAGATATTGGTTCCAGCCATAGACAAACATGATGATAAACATCGCAGCGATCATGGTGCGCGATAGCGGTAACAACACATCAATGAAAAATTTGACCGGCCCCGCACCGTCAATACGGGCGGCTTCCAGCAACTCGTCCGGTACAGATTTAAAAAACTGCCTGAAATAGAATGTGCCGGTGGCAGAAGCCAAAAGCGGGATAATCAACCCTGAATAACTGTTGAGCATGCCAAAGGACGAAACAACCTGATAGGAAGGCACAATGCGCACTTCCAGCGGCAGCAACAGCGTGGTGAAAATCAGCCAGAAGGCCAGTGTAGCAAAGCGGAAGCGGAAATAAACAATCGCATAGGCTGCCAACATCGACAGCACAATCTTACCAATAGCAAAGCCAAGCCCCAATATCAGTGAATTCAGCAGCATCCGCGCACCGGTAATCTGGCCGGTAAAGCCACCCTCGCGTGTTAGTACATTTTGATAGGTTTCAATAAAATTATCACCCCAGCTTAAAGACAATCCGTTGGTATGAATATCAGCGGCTGTGTGGCTGGATGTTGTAAACGCCACCACCACCGGCATAATTAAAAACAGCGCTCCGGCGAGCAGAATAAGATGATCGGTAATTTTAACTTTATGCATCTTTTATCCCGCTCAATTGTAATGAATACGCCGCTCGATAAAGCGGAACTGCACAATGGTCAGAGTGAAAACCACCAGCATCAAAATGACAGATTGCGCTGAAGAGCTGCCAATATCATTGCCGCGGAAACCATCCATAAACACTTTATAAACCAGGGTAATCGGGTTATTGGCGGCCTTGTCTTTCACCATCACGTCAATCACGCCGAATGTGTCAAACAGCGAATAGGTGATATTGATGATCAGCAGAAAAAACACGGTTGGTGCAAGCAGCGGCAAAATAACGGTGCGAAAGCGCCGCGCACCTGAGCGGCAATCCATCACGGCTGCCTCGCGCACCGAGGCCGGAACCGCCTGCAGACCAGAAAGAATGAAAATAAAATTATACGGGATCTGCTTCCAGACCGAGACCAAAATCATCGCAAAAGCAGTATCAAAATAATTCAGTCCGACTCTCATGTCCCAGCCAAACCACGATGCCAGCTTAACAAACGGGCCGATATGCTGGTCAAACATCATCATACCGATCAGCCCCGCCACTGGCGGAGCAATGGCGTAAACAGAGATCAATACGGTTTTATACGTTGCATTGCCGCGGATAACCGCATCGGCTTTCACTGCCAGCAACATGCCGGCACCCAGCGATAATGCCGTTACAATAATGGTAAAAATTGCGGTAAATCCGGCAATACCACGATATTCTGGGCTCACAAGCACATCGGTATAATTTTCAACGCCTACAAATGTTGAACCGAACCCAAACGGATCTTCAATATAAAAAGATGAGTGGATCGCCTGCACAGATGGCCAGTAGAAGAAAATCAATACCACCGCCAATTGCGGCGCAAGAAGCAGATAAGGCAACCAACGCGTATTGAACTGCACACGCTTAACAGGCTGCTCGATGGTCTGCGTTTTAGCAAACGGCCATAAACGCGACAAAAATCCGGTCGTGTTTGGCTGTGCGGTCGGGATATATGCCACGCGGCAAATCTCCGTGTTCTGGAGGAGCGGATTGAAAACGGGGTATGGCGCAATCCGCTCCAACCCCGTCCATCTCAATGAAATTTTCATTCCAGTTGTCAGAGCAGCGGCTTTTCCAATTAAAAACTATGCGGCTCTGACAGTTATGCGCAAAATACGTTAGTTGGAGGTTTTGGAAAAACGAACCAACAGCTCATTGCCTTCTTTTTCAATCGTCTCAAAAGCCTGTTTGACAGTGGTTTCACCAGCAAAAATACGGTTATATTCGCGTTCCATAACTGTACGGATCTGCGGGTAGAAACCGAGGCGGTAACCCTTTGACCATTCACCCGACGGCAACATCAGCTGCTTGATGCCAACTTCGGCTACCGGTGTTTTTTCATAATAGCCTTCAGATTTAGCCAGTTCGTAAGCCGCAGTTGTAATGGCAACATAACCGGTTTCCTGATGGTAATATTTCTGAACTTCCGGAGAGGTCAGGAACTGAAAGAAGTCGGCTGTGCACTTGTTTTCTGCGTCCGGCTTGCCGGCCATGGCAAACAATGCTGCACCGCCAATAAAGGTGTTGGTGCCAGCACCACTGATTGCTTTCCAATAAGGCAGAAAATCAGCGGAAAATTCCATTTTGGCAGTTTTCTGCAAACCGCCAAAAGAGCCGGAAGAACCGATCCAGAGTGCGACCTTACCTTCATCAAATGGCTTCTGATTGTCTGCCCAGCCTGCGCCGTAATAACCGAAATAGCCGTTATCCGCCCAGTCTTTCAACTTATCAAACATCATGATCAGGTTCGGATCAGTCGCATTGATCTTGGTGTCCTGAACGCTGTCATAGCCATTATTATTGGTCGCAAATTGCAGGTTCTGGCGTGAAAAGAAGTTCTCTGTGAACTGCCATGTCAGCTGCGATGCGGTGAGCGGGATATAGCCTGCTTCCTTCAGTTTAGGAGCAATGGCTTCAAACTCTTCCCAGGTTTTTGGTGCTTCAACGCCCGCCTTTTTCAAAGCTTCTTCGTTGATATACATAATTGGTGCAGAGGAGTTAAACGGCATACCGACAAATTTGCCATCAGCTGCTGCATAGAAATAACGTACACCTTCAATAAAGGCTTCGCGGTCAAATTTATAACCGGCATTATTGATCAGATCTTCAGCAGGAACAGTTGCGCCTTTTGCGTTGATGATAGTGGCCGCACCAGCATCAAAAACCTGAAGAATATTTGGCTGTTCACCAGAGCGGAATGCAGCAATGCCAGAGGCTAGCGCCTCTTCATAAGAGCCTTTTGAAACCGGTGTCAGCGAGCAACTCTGCTGGGAAGCATTAAAGCGCTTGGAAATCTCATTGATCACATCGGCATTAGCACCACCCATGCCGTGCCACCAGCTGATATTGGTTGCAGCAAAAGATGCACTTGCAGAAATGCTGAGTGTTAAAGCAGCCATAGAAATTTTTTTGAACATTGCCGATCCCACTTGTTTGAAACAGTGGTTCCGCAATAACGCTTCGGTATGACAGCGATTTAACAACTCTGTGTCAGTTTGATTACATCACCACGACACACGCAGCAGCCGTTTATTATCTATCTGCAATATAATTCTAATTTATAAAATTAATAATTTATAAACCATAAAACTTTATAAAATACAGAAGGTTTTTATCGAAATTTTTTGCATGCATATGTCCAAACACAGTGTCAATAAATGCAAATTTTTGATCAGGCTATCTTCGTTAAATGTTGTCGCTACAATATGGGGTTTGCGAAATTGGTAGCTTGGCGTGCCTGCTTCTTCATACTATCGGGCTTCTTACTGGCTTCTTGCGCAACAAGGGACCCTTCCAGCCTTACCTATGGCAAGCGCGATGTTGGTATTGATGAAGCTTTCATTTTGCCCGCCGATCGCTCTGTTGTTGGCATCACACAAGAGCGCGCGAGTAATGCGATTACGCAGACTATTGCCTTAAGCACCAATGCCGCTGCTTCCGGCGAAAACAATTTCCGCGTCACATTTTTCGGCCCTGTCAATTCTGAAGGCGCAAGTGAGCATAGCTTGTCTTATACGGCGCTCACAGAAGGCCGGATTAGCCGTGAGTTGCGCACCGAAATGGCAGGCATAGCCATGACCCGCTCACCCTATTATGTGCAGAATAATTATGGTCCATTCAGCTATGCCACCGGCAATTCCTCAGCTGGTGATAGCTGCATCTATGCATGGCAGCAAATCCGTGCACCGGCACATACGCAGAATTTTTTCCAGAACCGTGGCCGTATTGATCTGCGCCTGCGCCTGTGTGAAACCGGCGCCAGTCAGGAAAAACTGCTGGCAACGATGTATGAATTCACCATCAACAGCACCATCGCTGCTGGCGGCTGGAACCCTTATGGCGAACCGGCCAGTCCTTCGCCACATTTGGGTCGCCCCGGAAATCCGCTGCTTGCCCCGTCTGTCAACAGTAACTTAAGTGGGCTCTTCCCCGCCTCTGATCTGAACACAGAACGGTTGAATACCAGCCAACAAGCGGCGGCTATCAGACATGTTCAACAATCTGCCCCAAATGCCCGCCGTATGGCTCCTGCACCGCAGCGTGCAAGCGTGGTACAGGCTCCGCCAATGCAAGATTATTACCCGCCGGTTGCCCAGCCTTATGCAGTTAATCCCTATCCGCAAGCACCAATAACGGCGCCATCAACCGTAACAGTGCCAGCACCGCAACAGGTCGCGCCTGCGCAGGTGCGCAGCCTTGTGCCACAGGTTGGCCAGCCTGCCAGTGCCGCGACCGTTTATCAGGCGCCCCAGATGTTACAGGTGCCCTCGCCGGTTTCCGGACAAGGCAATATCATCCGCGTTCCCGCGCCTGCCGCTAGTGCGTTGCCGGCTACGGGCTCTGCCCTTGTTGTGCCTTCGCCATGCAAAGTAGCAAATAATCAATCCTCTGGCACACCCGCCGGAAATACCGCTGTGGTATGCCCGTAATGCGTAACAAAAGTGTAAAATATAAGTATAAGAACAGGAGCGCGCGATGATTAAAGTCGGTGTTTTTCTATGCTGGCTGTTATCTGCATTATGCGTGCTTTTATTAACATTCATGCCGATCAATTTGCCAACTCAGCTTATTCTTGGTGTGAGCTTGCTGATTGTTGTCGCGATATTGAAACATTTGCGGGTGGGTGGCAAATGGCGGCTTGTGGTGCTGGCACTCGGCACATCGGTAGTGCTGCGCTATGTATATTGGCGTACAACACAAACATTGCCGCCAGTTAACCAGCTGCAGAACTTCATTCCGGGCATCATGCTTTATCTGGCTGAGATGTACAGTGTGATGATGCTGGCGCTGTCAATGTTCGTGATTTCTTTCCCGCGCGTTTCGCCTGCTGCAATCAAATTGCAAGTAGCTGAAATGCCTGCGGTTGATGTGTTTATTCCCACATATAATGAAGATTCCAAACTGCTCGCCAATACATTGGGCGCTGCAGTTAATATGGATTACCCTGCAGACCGCCTGACCATATGGTTGCTTGATGACGGCGGTACGGATCAAAAATGCAATTCGGCCAATTTGCTTGAAAGCCGCCGCGCCACTGAAAGACGCGCAGAGCTGACAAAATTATGCGCTGATTTTGGTGTGAATTATCTGACACGCGCGCGCAATGAACACGCAAAAGCTGGTAATCTGAACAATGGTTTAGCCCATTCAAACGGGGCCTTGGTTGCGGTCTTTGACGCCGATCACGCACCTGCGCGTAATTTTTTAACCGAGACCGTTGGCTATTTCAGCGATAACGCCAAATTGTTTCTGGTACAAACCCCGCATTTTTTCATCAATCCGGATCCGGTAGAGCGCAATCTGCGTACTTTTAACCAGATGCCGAGTGAAAACGAAATGTTCTACGGCATGATCCAGCGCGGGCTGGATAAATGGAACGCTGCGTTTTTCTGTGGTTCCGCAGCTCTGCTTAGCCGCGAAGCGCTGGCTACGACCAATGGTTTTAGTGGTGTGAGTATTACCGAAGACTGCGAAACAGCAGTTAATTTACATGCTCAGGGCTGGGAAAGTGTCTATATTGATCGCCCGTTGATTGCCGGTTTGCAACCTGCAACCTTTGCAAGCTTTATCGGTCAGCGCAGCCGCTGGGCACAGGGCATGATGCAAATTTTACGTTATCGTTTTCCGCCGTTTCTGCCGGGTCTCACACTGCCGCAGCGCCTGTGCTACATGTCTTCCACTTTGTTCTGGCTGTTTCCGTTTGCGCGGATGACATTCCTGATCGCGCCACTGTTTTACTTGTTTTTTGACCTGCAGATTTTTGTCGCCTCAGGTGGTGAGTTTCTGGCCTATACGCTGATTTATCTGTGTATGAACCTGATGTTGCAAAACTATCTTTATGGCGCTTATCGCTGGCCATGGATTTCCGAACTTTACGAATATGTTCAATCCGTGCATTTGCTGCCGGCGATTATTTCTGTAATCCTCAATCCGAGCAAGCCGACATTCAACGTAACAGCAAAAGATGAATCCATTCTGGTAAGCCGCCTTTCAGAAATTGCGCGGCCGTTCTTCATCATTTTTGTGGTGCTGATTATCGCCCTGCTCTACGCCGCATATCGTATTTATACCGAGCCTTATAAAGCCGATGTTTTGCTGGTTGTGGGTGGCTGGACCTTGCTAAATCTGATTATGGCCGGTTGTGCATTGGGTGTGGTATCCGAGCGTGGTGAGCGTTCCTCAACTGTGCGCGTGAAGGTGACCAGACGCTGCGAAATGCTGATTGATGATCAATGGTATGCCTCTACGATTAATGACGTATCGGCCAATGGCATGCATATCACGATCTATGCGGGCGATGTCTCGTCGCTCAGTATCGGGCAAGAAACATCAGCGCGCTTTATCACCCATGCCGAACAGCAAAGCGGTAATCTGCCGATTGAAATTCGTAATGTGAAACGCGAAGGCGATCTGCTGTCGGTCGGCTGCCTGTATAAGCCTAAAAATGCCGCCCATCACCGCCTTGTTGCCGATTTGATTTTTGCCAATTCCGCCCGCTGGAGCGAAATTCAGCGCGAGCGCCGTACCAATCCCGGTGTTCTGCACGCAACCATCTGGTTTCTTGCGCTTTCGCTTTATCAGACAGGCCGCGGATTATCCTATTTCCTCGGCCTGAATAAAGACAAAGCGGAGCTGAAAAAACCTGCTGCTCCGGCCGGCGCGCCAACCCATTCAACACCCGAAACGATTGCGCAGAAAGGCGGCAAGATATGACAAATTACGCCTCATCTTCGCACATTTTTCAGCGCACTCTGCTTGCAACAACTGTGGCGACCTGCGTGATAACAGCGCTGCCAGCATTTGCTCAAAGCCGGATTGAAGGTGATATGCAAAGCGTGCCGCAAACACCGGTTACCAAGCCATTTGATATGGCACCGGAAGTCGGTGATGTAGTGCAACCTGCTACACCCGCGGCGCCTGAAATGATTGTTCCGGAAACAATTCATGATGTGCCGGTTGCCACTGAAAATACTCAGCCCTGGCGCCGTTATATTGTGCCCTCAGATCATCTGTCACTTACCGGCGAGCAATATCAGCGCAGCTGGAATATTAGGCTGACTGCACAGGAAGCAAGTGCACCGGCGCGGCTTAATCTCGGTTATCAAAGTGCAATTCTTGTTGCACCGGAAAATTCGTATTTTACCGTCAGTCTCAATAATATCGAGATTTTGCGCCAAGCTGTGCGCTCCTCTGATCAAGTGTCAGAGATCATGGTTGATGTGCCAAAAGATATTTTGAAAACCGGCGCCAATACACTGACTATCCGTGCACAGCAACGTCACCGCACTGATTGCAGCATTGAATCCACTTATGAATTATGGACCAATATCGATCCGGCCAAAACCTATCTCGTGTTTGATCTCCCCGCTGGAAATCAGGCACAGAGCAATAAGGGTTTTGTAAGCAATCAGGATATTTCAGCCATTGGTGTTAATGCTAAAGGCGGAACGCATTTCAATATAATTGCCCCGGGATCCGGCAAAGGTGATAATGGTGCGAGCCTGCTCGATTTATCGCAGGCGCTGGCTATTATCAGTGGTATGCCCAATCAGAGTTTTTCGGTTGATGAATTTATAAGCCCTGCCACCTTACATCGCGACGGGGCACATTCCGGTGAGTTAACTGTGCTTGTCGGCACGCATAATGAGTTGGTTACCGTGTTTGACGCCTTGCAAATTCCGCAGGATGAAGACGACTTAAAATCCTTGCGCTTTTTATCCAATGCGCAAACGGGAGAACAGTTTCTGCTGGTATCCGGCGAAACATGGCGCGAAGTAGAGCAGAATATAGCTGAGCTGGTAACAATGACCGAGCAGCCTGCCAATACTTTGCGTCATTCTTTGCAAACACAAAACTGGAACCTGCCGGACGCGCAATTGTTGCGTAATGCTACAGTGCTGTCTTTTGCCGAGCTTGGCATTCAGACCCAGCAATTCAGCGGCCGACGCCTGCGTAATGCGTTTACCTTCGGTGTACCGGCAGATTTTTATGCCAATGCCTATGGCTCGGCAACAGTTCTGCTCGATGCTGCTTATTCCGCCGAGGTTCTGCCCGGCAGCCGCATTGATATTTATGTCAATGATAATATTGCAACCACCATACCCATCACCAGCAGTGGCGGCGGTGTGATGAAGCAATTGCCGATCAATGTCGCCATGCGCAATTTTCACCCGGGGCTCAACACCGTCACCATTGAAGCGGTGCTGCTCACCGACGCGGATAAAACCTGCGCACCCGGCACCTCGTCATCGGATATGCCACGGTTTGCACTGTTTGATTCATCAAAATTTAAAATGCCGGCCTTTGGCCGCATTGGCCAGACCCCTAATCTGGCAGCCACCGCAGGCATGGCCTATCCGTATAATTTTTCAACAGACGCATTGCAGCTTTACGCTAACCTGAATGATTATAATGTGCTTTCAGCCTCGGCAACCGTGATGGGTAATCTGGCAAAAGCGGCAGGCAGACCATTGCACATTGATCATGTACATCCGGAAGATGGTTTGAAAACCGGCAATACCGTTTTTGTGGGTGCCATCACCAATTTACCGGACAGAGTACTGGCACAAACAGGTATCAACCCAAAAGCCAAAGGTATCTGGAGTGACGATGATATCGGCAAACCTGAACAGGCTAATAGCAATTACACGCTGAGCCAGTGGCAGGAACAATTGCAATCCGGCTGGTCCGGTCGTTTGCAGAATTTTTACGCAGCTATCCGTGAAACATTTAACATTTCGGATGGATTACGTCTGTTTCCGGGTGAAGACACACTGTTTATTCCATCAAAATCTGTAACATTGCTCGCGGCACAGGGCTCCAGCCCTTCCGGTGCAGGTGCATGGACAGTGGTGACGGCACCGGATACGGTGATGCTGCGCAATGGCATGGAAAGTCTGGCACAGCATAATAACTGGACAAAGATTGATGGTCGGATTTCGACCTATAATATTGAGCAACAAGCTCTTGAAACCATAGCGGTTCAAAATATGCAATTTCTGGCAACCCAGCCAATGTCATTTACCAATCTGCGATTGGTTGCAACCAACTGGTTCTCCAGCAATGCGCTGTCTTATGTGCTGGTGCTGCTTGGCGCGCTCGGCCTCATGGGCCTTTCCACATCTGTCATGCTTTCACGTTTCGGGAGACGGGACGATGAAAAATAGAAAAAACAGATGGCTCACGGCAATTGTGGCTGGTGCTGCTTGGCTATTGCCATTGCAGAGCGCGTTGTCTGATGCCGCGACTGCGCCAGATAAAGCAATTGCAATGATCAGCCTGCAAGACTGGACTGCCTATTCTGAGAAGTTTCTCACCAGAGAAGGCCGGATCATTGATGACGCGAATGGGCATATCAGCCATAGTGAAGGTCAGGGTTACGGGCTCCTTCTCGCTTATATGGCTGACCGGCAGGCTGATTTCGAACTGATCTGGAGTTTCACGCAGACCGAAATGCTGATCCGTAATGATGGCCTTTCAGTGTGGAAGTGGGATCCTGCTGTCCGCCCGCATATTACCGATACCAATAATGCTTCCGATGGCGACATCCTGATCGCCTATGCGCTCGCGCTTGCTGCCCGCAAATGGAACAATGAAGAATACCGTAAAACAGCGACCACGATCGCCGGAACTTTGTTGAAAAAGCAGATCACCGAGCAGAATGGTGAAACACTCTTGCTGCCGGCAATTCGCGGTTTTTCACGTGATGAGCGGGAAGACGGCCCGGTGATCAATCTCTCTTATCTGGTGTTTGAGGCCTTTCCGGTTTTCAATGAACTGGTGCCCTCGCCTCTATGGGCGGCATTAACCCAAAGCGGGCTTAATCTTTTGGAAAAAAGCCGGTTTGGCACTGCGCAACTGCCCTCTGACTGGATCAGCCTGCGCAATGCTCCGCACCCAGCACACGGTTTTGAACCGGAATTCGGGTATAATAATTTACGCATTGCCCTTTATTTGTCGAGAGCCGGTTTTGGCAAACAAGCAATGACACAACACATTGCCAAGGCCATGACTGCAGAGAACGGAAATATCAATCTGGTGAATGTGACTTTAAATACAACAATAATCTCACTGAATGAGCCGGGTTACCGGATTATTCCGCAACTTGCGGCCTGCATTAATAGCGGTACCAAATTGTATGAGGATGTTCGTCGCTTTACACCAACGCATTACTATCCCTCAACCCTGCACCTGCTGGCGCTGTCTTATATCGGCCAAAACCATAAGGAGTGTTTATGAAAAATCTGCTCATATCATTGCTCCTGGCATCCACCGCTGCTGTCGGCATTTATTGGTTTTCAGACAGTCTCAAATCAGGCTTGGGCTTTGCTCCGGATTTAGGCATTGAAAATGCCGCCGGTGACGCCGTGGTTTTACCGGTCTCGGCCACTGGCGTGAGAAGCAGGCCCACCAATCAGAGCGGACATAAAACCGATGCGCAGCCTGAGGTGGATGAAAGCGCATTGCGCTACTTTGCCACACGTGGCGATAAAACCCGTTTGCAGGCTGAAATTGCACGCCTGAAAGCACTGTACCCGGATTGGTCGCCGCCTGAAAACCCGCTTGCACCTGTACAAATTCGTGACACCAAGCTTGACCAGTTGTGGAAACTCTATGGCGATGGCCAATATGCTGAATTGCGCAAGGCCATCACTACGCGTAAAATCCAGGAGCCGGCATGGGAAGTGCCTACAGATCTTTTAGCCAGTCTTGATCTGGCAGAAGCGCGCCAACGGCTGATCAATGCCTCTGATAATAAACAATATGAGATGGTGGTTAGTCTGGCAGCGCAAAGCCAGCCGCTTTTGACCTGTAACGAGGTTGATGTGTTGTGGCGGCTGGCTGAAGCTTTTGCAAAACTGGATAAAACCGATCGCGCGCGCGATGGCTATTTATATATACTCAACACCTGTACTGTGCCTGCAGACCGGTTGGTGACCGTGCAAAAAGCACTGGAAACCCTGCCCTATGAACAGGTACAGCAGGTACTGGCGCAGCAAAAAACCAATCCGGACGGCACCGCAGAATTTGCATCTCTGAGCGATGATATCGCACGGCGGTTTGTGGCACTTGCGGCACAAGATCCGGCGATGAAACTGGATAAGCACTATCTCGTTACGCTTGAAAAATTAGCGCAAAAAGATGGTTCTGCCAGTGATGCAGAGACGCTTGGCTGGTATTATCTGCGCCGTAATGACATCACCGGCGCTGAAAAATGGTTTCTGCTCGCACAAGAAAAAGATGACAGCGTAACGGTTTCACAAGGGCTGGCGTTGATCCTGAATAGCCGCGGCGATTATGCGCAGGCTGAAAATGTAATGTATCCATGGCGTGATCAATCACCGGAGGCAGCCGCCGTTTATTTTGCCGCGACCGCTAATTTGCTGGCGAGCGATCCGCCTGCACGACTGCCTGCAGCTATTGCGCAGGATGTGATGACCCGAATTGCCTCGGCTGTGATCAGTGAAAAAAATGTCAGCACAGCCGAACAGCTGGGCTGGTATGCCCGTGCTATCGGCCAGCAGCCAACAGCCATTCAATGGTTTCAAACAGCCTTATCTTGGGATAATGCCAATGAGCCTTCAGCCTATGGGCTTACTGTCAGCCTCTATACTATTGGCGACAGAGCGGGCGTGGAGCAGGTCAAACATGTTTGGGGCGCGCTTTCACAGCGTATCGCTGAAGTCGGCACAGTCAACGACAGATACCGTAATGCGGTGATAGCCAATCCTGCACTGCCTTATCCGCCGCCCATCCAACAAATTCTACCGCTTCAGCAACAACAGCCATATCAGTCGGCCTACACCCAGCAGGCTGCGCCAGCTGTTGTGGAACAAAGACCTGCCACAATGCCTGCGCGCGCTACAGGTGGTAACACACGGGCTGTAAATTCCACTGCAGCCGGCCGTAATTGCCGCAGTACCAATGAAGGGCCAGCGCCAACAGGCGGCAATGCGGTTGCACATGGCTGGTGCCTGATGGAAATGAACCGCCCGCTTGAGGCCGTGAAAAGCTTTGAATCGGCGCTTGCAACCGGCTCTGCCAAGGATCGCTCGGAGGCAGCCTATGGCCAAAGCCTTGCATATTTGCGTGTTGGTCTGGTTGATAAAGCCGCGGTTTCTGCAATTAAAGCACCGATGAACAAATCTCGTCAGAAAGAGCTGCGCGTTGCCATCTTGTCTGATCGTGCCGTTGCTGCCTATCGGGGCGGTAACTTCCGCGACACCTTGTTTATTCTGGAGCAAAGGGCGCAGATTGCCCCGCCCCGTAAAGACCTGATGTCGTTGCAGGCGGCCTCGTTTCTCAAGCTGCGCCGCTATGATGATGCACGGATTATTTATGAAGCATTAGCAGCTTCCGGTGACCGCGAAGGCATCCGTGGCATGGCCGCAATTCGCGAATTACAAAGGCCGCATTGATCCCTGTTGTTAAGTTAGAAAAGTCCGCTGAATAATTTCAGCGGGCTTTTTTATGGAAATATATATGGCGGTCATTTCTTAGAAATTTTATTAATCATTATACGTTAACCATAAAGTTTAACCGGATTGCAGTGATCCGGTGATGCAGCACATCGCATAGAATATGCAGCATTTTCTGCCGGTTTGGATCACAATAGTCATGAAACTTATTCACGACAGATATCAAAAGCGTTCAGCTCTGCAGCTTAACCGCGCTGTATTATGCGCAGGCGTTGCCACAATAATCTTTGGCATCTCTGCACATGCCTCTTCTGGCGCAGAACCGTTTCAGATATTGGAAAGTGACCTTGCTGCCACCAAACCTGCAGACCTCGCCGTGCCTGCGGCACCCCCCGCGCCCCTCCTCGCACCACAGCCTTTTGCCATGCTTGCCAGTGATGTGGCAGACGGGCGCACTGTGATCTATCAAGGGTCTGAATCTGCCGGTGATGCGCAGATTACCAATAACAGTAATGAATCGCTGTATTTTAATGATAACAGCACGGCCGCGGCCGCAGGGATCATCAATAATACCGGTGGTGCCACGCATTTTAATGATAATACAACGGCTGCAAGCGCCTATATCACCAATAATGCCGATGCCGTGCTGAGCTTTAACCAAAACAGCACTGCCGCTGATGCGCGACTTGTCAACAATACCGATGGCAATCTGGTTTTCAACAATAATGCCTCTGCTGGAAGCGCAGTGATTACCAATAATAGTAATGCCGCCTTTCATGGCAGCGCCAGTGCTGATAATGCGCTGATCACGAATAATGCCACCGGCACAATCCGTTTTAATAATCAGTCTGATGCCGGATATCGCAATATTTATAATAACGGGCAGATCAGTTTTGCGGATCAGTCTTCAGCAAAAAACAGCCTGATTGATAATAACCAGACCGGTAGTATTCACTTTTCTGCTGATAGCACCGGTGCAGGTGCCAATATCAATAATAGCGGTAAACTTGAATTCAGCGATAACAGCACGGCAGCGCAAACCGCTATCGTTAATAATAAAACCGGTACAATTACCTTCAGCGGTCAGGCGGATGGTGCGGGCACCACACTTACCAATAGCGGCTCGGTAAACTTTACTCAGAACAGTCAGGCCGGCTCTGCAAATCTGATCAACAATGCCGATGCAGATTTGCGCTTTAACGGGCAGGCAAGTGCCGGTAGCAGCATGATTGTTAATGCCGGTGATCTGTCATTCAGCGATAAAAGCTCGGCCGCACAATCTACCATTATGACCAGTGAAGGTGGTGTTACACGTTTTGAAGGCCATGCGGATGGCGGAACTGCCACCGTACAGATTGACCAGAATGCACAGTTTGACGCCAGCCGTATGGATACCGGAAAACTGGGGCTTGGCGCACTTAGCAGTGCGGGCACTGTTAATCTTGGCAGCACAGTTCTAACCCTGCACGGCAATGCAGTGCTCAATCAAAGTTCAACGCTCAATCTGATATTGGGTTATGGCCAGTTGATTGCTCAGGATGTTGAGCTGCAAGGTGGTAAGCTTGAAATTCAACGTGCCGCTGATTTGCTCTACGCTCTAGGAAAAACTTACAAGATTATCGATGCACAAAGTTTTGCCGGATCTAATTTTGCGCCGGATATTGCTCATGATTTTGCTTTTGTGACCCCTTTGCTGAGTGTTGACGGAACCGGCATTACGCTTGATCGCAACACAGTGCGTTTTGAATCAGTGGCGCAAACACAAAACCAGACCGCAGTGGCCAATGCGATTGAAGGGCTGGAACCTGACCGGTTGATTTATCGCGCGCTGATCAGCGGCTCAAAAACCGATGCCCTACATAATTTTAATCAGTTATCCGGTGAAATTCACGCCAGTGTGGAAAGTACTGTGCATGATAATAGCAGCCTGCTGCGAATGGCCTTGCTGCAACGCGCGCGCCTTTCCGGCGGTGGCGATGATCAGCTGTGGAAAAGCTGGCTTTCGGTGACCCGGTCGCGTGGCGACTATAACGGTGATGCATCAGGCAATGTCGCTTCCGCCCGTTTGAGCGGTTACGGGCTGACCGGTGGTGTTGAGCGTACAATCACAGACGAGATTACCGCAGGTTTTGCCGGTAACTACGAACAAAATAGGCTCAGAATTGCGGATCGTGCGAGCACGGCTGATATTAAAACCTTCGGCGGCGGTTTTTATGCCGGCTGGCACTATGAGGGCTTTGGCTTGCGATCGGGTGCTGCCTATCAGCAACATGCGATTGATACGGACAGGAGCATCAACTTACCTTCCCTCACCGGCTCAGTGCAAAGTGATTATAAGGCGTGGACAGGACAGGTTTTTGCAGAAGCCGGCTATCGTTTGAATGCAGCCGGATTTGAAATCGAGCCTTTTGCCGGCGTGAGTTATGTTAACAGCCATTTCAATGCGTTTCAGGAATATGGTGTGATGGATGCAGCTTTGAGCGGCGCCAACGCAACTTTGCGAAATACCATTGGCACACTCGGCGTAAGAATGAATAAACGTTTTATGCTGAGCAACGGGTTTAGCGTTGATGCCCAGTTTGAAGCGGCATGGAACCGCGCCTTCGGTGATCAGCAGGTTGCGCGTCAGGTGGCATTTTCATCTGCATTACCGTTTGAAATCAGTGGCACAGGCCTCAGCAGAGATTACCTGATGCTGGATGCACGACTGTCATTATTGCGCTCAGAACGCTTTGATGTGAATGTGATCTATAGCGGGTTACTTAGCAAAGAGATTAAAAATCATCGATTTGGCACATCCGCAACATTACGGTTTTAATAATGATAACAGGAGCCAGCTGTTCTGATGGCTCCTGTCAGTCTTTCATTATTTTTTACCCGCAGTTACACGCTTGCGGCGTAGTTCCCCTGGTGTTGTGAGACGGCATTTTTTTAAAGCTGTGGTCATATGGCTTTGGCTTGAAAAGCCTGCCCTGTCTGCAATTTCAGCCAGTGAAATATCTGTCTCCAACAACATTTCTTCGGCAGAGTTCAAACGCAACATCAGCAGAAATTGATGCGGCGTTTGGCCAAAACTTTCGCGGAATGATGTTAGAAAATGCCCACCCGAAACACCCAGCACATGGGCCATTTTTTCGATTGAAAGTTTGCGCATGAAATTTTCACGTAAGTAAGCCTCAATACGTCTTGAAGCCTGATAGGACAGCCCGCCATTTTCCTGACGCGCATTGCCGGCACGCAAAAATGAATGGTTTTGAACCAGTTGCACCATTAAAACCGAAAGCAGGGCATGTACATAACCACCACTGACGGGCGCATTTTTGAGCAATTCGGATCGTATTAAATTAGCAACAAGCAAAGCTTTAGGATTGGGCAAGCGACTGGGATGTGGAAAAAGTTCTTCAATCTGTAAACTACCAGTAATATCCTGTAAGTTATCTAATAAATCTTCATCAAGCGCCAACTGGATAAAATCTGCTTCAATCGGCAAACTAAGTTTATATTCGGTATTTTTAGGTATAATCAGTACTGATCCCGCCGGTGCATCAAATTTCTCACTGAATTTACTCTGCAACGACCAATACAGATCTTTGATCGGAGCAAGTGTGATAAACACCACGTGATGATCATGTTCATAACTGAATTCACCACTTTGACTGATAATATAAGCCAACTGGTTATTATGATGAATAAGCGTTTTAAAGTTATCACTAAATTTATTGTTTACACTGATGTCCGATTGGCGAAATAAATAGGCAGGGAGTTTTGATTGCTGTTCAAGTTCAGTTTTGGCAAATAATGAATCCATAATATCCCCCGATAAATTGATAAAATTATTCAGAACACGCAATATGAATTAGATAGTTTTACTTTGCCTTAGTGCTATTTGACTGCACTTTGAAATTACACAGGCTATTTGTAATCCTGACGTTCAAAACAAGTAAAAACTACCATAGGTTGTATTATTTTTGCAAATTAATAAATTGATATTATCAGGAATTTTATACCGGGAATTTATTGTTTTTTCTAAACTAATGATTATACTCGATAATTTATTTTGGATTTTGAAAATAAATTGCCACCACAGTTATCCGATCGTGCAGGTTTATAGATTGCAAATATTTACAATCTATAGTTGCAATCATTATTTGTAATTTTTGAAAACAAAAAAGCCGGCCAGAATATCCGGCCGGCCTCAAATAATATATAACTATCATACAGAGCAATCAGATTGCCACGGTTACAGGAGCTGATCCTGCTCTTTCTTTTTCGCTGCATCATCCATCAGCTCAAACCACATAGCATTAAGTACTGCAAAAGCGGCAGCGAGCGGCAGACCCAGAATCCAAGAAAAATACCACATATTTTAACCTGTTCTGTCGTCTAAAACGACACTTCAATGGGGTAACGCTGCCGGTATCATCCGGCAGCAGCACATCGGGATAAATTTTCAATAATGACTTTCTGCCACGTCTTCTTCTGTCACCTTGCCGCGCAAAATATAATATACCCAGCTGGTATAGAGCAGAATGATCGGTAGCATGATTGCGGTGCTGATCAGCATGATAAACAAGGTCATATGACTGGACGAACTATCCCAGACGGTAAGGCTTGAGTTAGGGTCGAGCGAAGACGGGAGGATGAATGGAAACATCGCCACACCGACTGATGATATAACACCAAAAATCGACAATTTACTCACAATCAGCGCCAATATCGGCCGCTTGGCCCATAACATGGCAATCACCAGCAGCGGACCAGCAAGACCAAGTGCCGGTATTGCCCAAAGTTCTGGATAGCGAATGTAGTTATATAACCACGCGCCCTGCTCTGTAACCGCAGTTTTAAACAGCGGGTTTGAAGGACCATTCTGATCAATCACACTGGTAATGCGATATCCCATGCCCGATTGCCAGAGATAGAGCCCGCCAGCCACATAGAGCAGAATTGTCAGAAGAGCAAAAATGGTACCATAGCGCTTTGCACGACCGGCAATGATGTCTGTGGTTTTAACCGCCAGCCATGAGCTGCCATGCATGGCCAGCATCACCACGGACAATAGTCCTGCCAACAAAGCAAAAGGATTGAGCAAAGCGAAGAATGAGCCTTCATAGTAGATTCTCATATCATCATCGATACGGAATGGCACACCCAGTAATACATTGCCAACAGCCACACCAAAGATCAAAGATGGTACAAAGCCACCAATAAACAGTGCCCAGTCCCAACTGTTACGCCAGCGATAACTTTCACGCTTGTTGCGATATTTAAAACCGACAGGTCGCAGGATCAGGGCAAACAGGATGATGAACATCGCCAGATAAAAGCCGGAAAAAGACACTGCATAAAGCTGTGGCCATGCGGCAAAAATTGCGCCACCAGCAAGAATGAGCCAGACTTGGTTGCCTTCCCATACCGGCTCAATGGTCTCAAGCACCACACGGCGCTCAAGATCATTGCGTGCCACAAAGGGCAGCATTGTTTCAATGCCGAGGTCGAAGCCGTCCATGGCGGCAAAGCCAATCAGCAACACACCCAGCAACACCCACCAGATCAGGCGCAGAGTGGAATAGTCAAGAAGCTCTGAAAGTACCATTATCTTGCCTCCATACTTGAAACGGGTCCTGATGTATTTGTGGCTGCAATTTTGGGTGCAGGCTTTGCCAGTATCGCTGAAACAGGGGCATTATCGGGCTGCGGCCCATTGCGGATTGCGCGCAGCATCACGCCCATTTCAATCACAAACAGCACGCTATAGATCAGGATAAAGCCGATCAGAGTAAACAGCACTGTACCGACAGTCAGATGAGAGACTGCTGCCGCTGTTGGCAACACACCTTCAATAATCCACGGCTGGCGGCCGAATTCGGCAACGAACCAGCCCATTTCCGCCGCAACCCAAGGCAGCGGGATCGAGAAGACTGCAACACGAAGCAACCACGGATGGGCATCAAGCTTTCTGCGTGCCGAAAGGACAAAGAAAACGCCGGTCAGCAGCAGGAAATACATGCTGAGACCAACCATGATACGGAATGAGAAGAACAGCGGCAGCACTCCCGGCACCGTATCATTGGCAGCGGCAAGCACTTGCTCAGGCGTAGCCTGTCGTGGGTCTTCAACATATTTACGCAGCAGCAAGCCATAGCCAAGCTTGTCACCATATTGAGCAAAGGCTGCCGCAGCGTCAGCCGGTGGCTGTTCTCCGCGCGGGGTTGCTTTTATCGTTTGCAGAGCATCATACGCTTTGACCCCGTCACGAATATGATCGGCAGCACTGGCTGTAAGTTCATTGATGCCGGCAATTTCTGTGGTCAGTGAGCGCGTGCCAATCAGACCCATCACGTAAGGAATATGAATAGCATAATTGGTAACGCGGTTAACCTGATCCGGAATACCAAACAATGTGAATGATGCCGGCGCAGGCTCGGTGTCCCACATGGCCTCAATCGCTGCCAGTTTCATTTTCTGGTGTTCGGTGGAGAGATATCCGCTTTCATCACCAAGCACGATCACGGAGAGAGAGGCTGCCAGACCAAATGAGGCAGCAACAGTCATAGAGCGCTTGGCAAAATCTTTGTGGCGGCCTTTCAGCAAAAACCATGCCGAGACACCAATCACGAAAACTGATGCAGTGACATAACCCGCAGAGACTGTATGGACAAATTTTGCCTGTGCCACCGGATTGGTGATCACGGCAAAAAAGTCGGTAATTTCCATACGCATTGTTTGAGGGTTAAAGCTGGAGCCAACCGGATTTTGCATCCAGCCATTGGCGACCAGAATCCACAATGCAGAAAGGTTGGAGCCAAGAGCCACCAGATAGGTCACCATCAAGTGGCCTAATTTAGAAAGCCTATCCCAACCAAAGAAAAACAAGCCGACAAAGGTAGCTTCAAGAAAGAAAGCCATCAGCCCTTCAAGTGCCAGCGGGGCACCAAAAATATCGCCGACATAATGGCTATAATAACTCCAGTTCATCCCGAACTGAAACTCCATCACAATACCGGTGGCAACACCGGTGACAAAGTTGATACCAAAAAGAGTACCCCAAAACTTTGTCATCTGCCGCCAGATAGCGCGGCCGGTCATAACATAAACCGTTTCCATAATCGCCAGCAGCACAGAAAGGCCGAGGGTCAGCGGAACAAACAAAAAGTGGTACAGAGCTGTGACTGCAAATTGCAGACGGGATAGTGAAACAATATCGAGTTCCATCATCTTTCACCGCGGGGGGCGGTGCTCCTGTTCACATATTCAGCTGCTGACATTATTGTACAACAGCATTTATAAAATAATCGCAGGTCAGGCTGACATAACAGATAGTTATAAATACACTAATTTATCATGTTAAGGTATAACTATCTAATTCTATGACTAACTGTTTAATCAATACTGTCTGACCATAATTAAACCTGACGTAAATCATCCAGAATCTTTAAATATTCCGGCGATTGCTTTTGTGCCTGATGTGAAATGTGTCCGTTGCGGATCACAATAATACGATCGGCAATTTCAGCCTCACGGCGTAAATGCGTGCTAATAATCATTGTTCTGTCCGGATGCGCCGCTACAGTTTGTGCCAGTCGCTGCAAAATGTCTTGTGCAGTGGTTTTATCGAGCCCTTCTGTCGGCTCATCCAGTAGCCAGAGCGGCGTATTATGTAAAAACAACCGTGCGAGTGCGAGACGGCGCGCCTGCCCGCCGGAAAGGCCTAAACCGCCCTCTCCCAGCATGGTTTCAAGCTGCAACGGCATAGCAGCAACCGTATCTGCAAGACCTGCGGTTTCCAATGCTTGCAGCAAGTCATCATCACTGGCCCGGGGCTGCGCCAGACGCAGGTTTTCAGCCAGACTATCCTGAAACAACTGCGTTTTTTGCGTTAGTAAAGTTGCAAGCAAATGCCTGACAATACCGGTCTGCGCAGTTATTTCGCCTGCCAACAGCGCCATCAGTGTCGATTTACCGGCACCACTGCTGCCAACAATCGCAAGTTTTTCGCCTTTTTGAACGGTTAAACGAATATCATTGAGAACAGCCCGCGTTTTATCGTCATAACGCAGTGTAACATTGTGCAGATACACCGCTTCATGCGGGTCTGCCGGTTGTACCGGCAAATAGAATTGCGGCTGAGTTTCATAACGGTTGCCCACACGCTGCGCTGCCATTAGAGTACGGCCAAGCTCCATTGCCCCACGCCGTAACCCTGCAAAGGGCTCCATTGCGCCCAGTGCCATCAGCAACGCAAAAGCGGCAACGGGGGCAGAAATCATACCGGCTTGCGCAAGCCATACTGCGCCCAAAAGTGTAACACTGAGCAACAGAGCAGTTGCCACACCAAATCCGGCACCAACAGTGATCTCGACGCGGTTGAGCTGGTCATCGGCTTGCGACAAACGCTGATCTGCGCTTTGCACCGCAGCAGTTTGAGCCGTGAGTTGCCCGGCCATCAACAAATCGGTCTGGCCTGAAACCAGATCAATCGTGCGCGCACGCAGCGCTTCCACTGCCTTAGCGCGGCGGCGCATCGGTTTTAGCGACCAAAAAGCTGCAATCAGCGGCAGGCCAAGACCGGCAGCCGCCAGAATAAGCACCACCGCAAGCGAATACACCGGATTGATGAGGAAAAAGGCAAAGCCAACCACCACAATCGTGGCGAAGGCGGCAGCTGCCGGCACCAGCACCCGCAAATATAGCGCATCAAGCGCATCAATATCGGCAGTCAGGCGAAACAATAAGCGCGACGGGCGGCGTAATAATTCTTTGGCCGCTTGAGGTGCTGCCCAGCTGCGAAACAGCTTTTCACGCATTGCTGCCAGCACAGCCAGCGTTGCATCATGCGTAACCAACCGCTCAGCATAGCGCGAGGCTGTGCGCATAATCGCGAGCAGGCGAATACCGGCACCCGGTGCAAACACATCAAACACAACAGCGGTAGCAACCGACAGACCAGCAATAGCAGTTGCTGTGATAAACCAGCCCGACAGGCCGAGCAGCAAAATACCGCACAAAACGGTGACAGCAGCCAGCACCATACCGGCCCATAATTTGCCGCGTTTTTCCGTAAAAAACAGTTTTAATACCGGTTTGAGAACTGCGAGCCTGGTCATTCGGCAGCCCTCCGAATGGTTGATACGAAATCTTCCGGTGATGTGCTGTCACTGCCAATCTGCAATGGAGCATTTGCTGTCGTATCTAAGCGGATAATACGGCTCATTTTCAGTGCCAGTTCTTCATCATGGGTCGCAATGATCAGGGTTTTGCCCTGTGCCAGGGCCAGCAGCCCTTCCGTGGTCATGGCAGCCGTTTCGCTATCAAGATGTGCGGTTGGTTCATCGGCAAAGATAATACTGGCATCAGTTTTAAGGGCAGCGCGTGCCAGCGCCAGCCGCAAGCCTTCACCGCCTGAAAGACCGGTGCCGTTTTCACCCAAATCCGTTTCAGCAGCAGCTGAAGCCACACTGTCGAGTGCTGCAGTTTTCAGCGCCGCCTGCACATCATTCAAACTATATTCCGCGCGTCCCATAGCAATATTGGAGCGCACACTGCCTGAAAAAATATGTGGTTTTTGCCCGATCCATGAAAAATTCTGGCGCAGTGTCTCGGCATTTTTTTGATCAAGCGGCATATCATTGATCAACACATCACCTTTCAGTGGTGCGACCAGACCGGCCATCAATGCAAGAATGGTCGATTTGCCGGATCCGCTTGGCCCCAGCAGGGCGATATGCTCGCCCTTGGTAATACTGAGATTAAAATCTTTCAGCAGCAGAGTTTGTTCATGATCATAGCTGAAATTAACATCGCGCAGCGTCACAGCCTGATCAGGCTTTGTTTGCACGCTCACAGCATCAGAATTGCTGGTGGCAGTTAAGGCCATGCCGCCGGCGCTGATATTTTCCAGTGCATCAATCGCGGCTTCACCGGCTGCGCGGTCGTGCCATACGGCAGATAATTCGCGCAATGGTTCAAAAAATGTTGGCGCCAATAACAGAATAAACAGGCCCTGCCCTAATGTAAGCGTTTCGCCCCATGCACCAAACCCGACCTGACCCAGCAGATGAAAGCCGGTATAAACAGCAACCATGGCTACGCCAAGCGCAGAAAACAGCTCCAGCACGGCGGAAGATAGAAACGCAATGCGCAAAACAATCATAGTCTTATGACGCAACGTCTCGGCATTATGGCGCAAGCGTTGTGCGGTCAGGTCAACGGCATGAAAGGTACGGATAGTTGCAAGCCCGCGTAAACGGTCGAGCAGAAAGCCGTTCATCTGCCCCATCTCAACCAGTTGTTCTTCACTGGCAGCTTTGGCACGATAACCGATCAGTGCCATAAAAATCGGAATCAACGGCGCGGCAAACAGCAATACCAATGCAGCGACCCATGAATACCACAGCACAAAACCGAGAAAGACAAATGGAACGCTCATGACTTTCATTTGTACCGGCTGATAGCGCGACCAGTAAATCACCACCATTTCAGCCTGCTCGGCAAGAATACTGGCGGCCTGCCCCGAGGCAACGCGCTTGCGATCAAGCGGAGAGCGCTCAGACAGCGCTTTGAGTGATTTTTCGCGTAACTCTGATAATGCCTTGCGGGAGGCTTTAAATGCTATGCGCTCGCCTGCTGCCTGCAAGGCTGTGCGTAACAGGCCGAGAATGAACAGACCGGCAATGATCAGCAGCAGATTATCAACCGTACGGTTGACGGCAAGCTGGTTGATTGCTGAAGCCATAAGAGCTGCCTGCGGCAGCCAGATCAGCGCGGCCAGCACTTGCAACAAGCTACCCTTGCGTAAATTAGCGGGTTGTGCGCGTTTTTTACGGCGGCGTGCTGAAACCGGTTTGGTACCGGCAGCCTCAGCGCTGCCGGTGGAATTTGCAAGGTCAAAAGTGGTAGTTTCCGGTAGTCTTGGTGTTACAACAGTACCGGATAAAGCTTCACTCACTCTGACTGCCCTTCTTTTTTCGTTGCACGGCTACGGCCGAGCGACACAATTTTGTCTTTGGCTTCCAGAAAACGGGTGACTTTGGAACCCATGCCGAGCAGCATTGTCAGGCGTTCGGTTTCCAGCGATTTAACATCATCATACCAGTTGGTCAGACGCTCAATCAGCCCATGCATATCGCTCATCCGCCCTTGCGCAAAAGCGTCACTCTCTGTCGATGGTTTTTCCATCAAAATTTCACGCAGCACGCTCAAGGTCGGATCAACCTCACGCTTCTTGCGCTCTTCTGCCAGCGTGCGCAAAATTTGCCAGACATCACCCGGTGTTGAGTAAAAATCGCGGCGATCACCCGGAATATGCTTCAGCAGAACCAGATTCCAGCCCTGCAATTCTCTGATACCCATCGATACGTTTGAACGTGATACGCCTAGAGCTTCAACAACCTGATCCGCACAGAGCGGCTCTTTAGAAACATAGAGCAAGGCATAGATCTGCCCGACCGTGCGGTTGATACCCCAGCGACTGCCCATCTCCCCGAAGTGGAGTACAAATGATTGTACGATTGGCGACAATTCCAAATTAGTTGCTCCCGTATTTTCTGAACTTTCAGAAATTACTGTAAATTCAGATATTATGATTGCTGCTCCTCCGCAACACGCTAATCTGTTCAGGACAATAAGTCGCAACACAAATCAGAGAACAGGCAACCTTAATATCGTCAATAAATGTCGGTTGAAGTCGGCAATTGCCTGCTATCATCCGTTTTATCACGATGCATGGTTGCTCTTGTCAAAAGCATCAGTGTTACCGGCGTTGTCACAAACACAAAAGCGGTAATGAGCAGTTCATGCAAAACCGGTCTTGATTGCAAGGTGCTAAAGAAAATAATTGATGCGATCAGTATACCACCGACACCAAAAGTTGTGCCAAGTGTTGGCGCATGAATACGCTCATAGAATGATTTAAAGCGTAATAAACCAATTGCCCCTATCAATGTAATGACTGCACCGCCCAGCATAAACACTGAAACCAGTATGGCCGCCCATAGCGGAAGATTGGCTGCATGCATCATTCGATCACCTCACCGCGCATCAAGAACTTTGCCAATGCCACGCTGGAAACAAAGCCAAGCAGTGCAATTACCAAAGCCGTTTCAAAATAAATTACAGTGCCAGTGCGTATACCGAAGGTAATAAACAACATCATCATCGTCGCATAAAGCGTATCAAGACCCAGAATCCGATCCTGCGCGCGTGGCCCGACAATCAGCCGGTAGGCCGCACATAACAGCGCCAGCCCTAAACACGCCTGCGTTAAAACCAGGGCCCAAAATAAGATCACAACACTCATGTGTAAATCTCCATTAGCAGGCGTTCATAATGGTCTTTAATAACCTTGCAGAACTCTTCCTCACCGGCCTTGTCAAGAATATGGATCAGCAGATTACCACTCATCGGATCAAAATTGACCCACGCAGTGCCGGGTGTAGACGTAACAATGCAGGCAAGAATACCAAGTGGCAACCGCCCGCGCAATTCCAGCTTAATTGTTACAAATCCGGCCTGACGCTGCTTCGGATTAAAGATGATGATCTTCATCACCGCGATATTTGACCGACAAATATCGGCAAAGACCCTGAAAAACAGTTCAATAATCGCACGCGGCGAACGCACGCGGATCGGATCAGGCGCCAGCGAGGTAAAGGCCAGCGCTGCACCTGTGGCGACAAAAAACCCGATTATTGCCTGCCCCGGTGTAAAGCCGGCCAGCAGCAGCCACATCAGCCAGAAGCTGAGTGACAAAATAGGATGCGGAAACAAAGCTCTCATTGTGCGCTGCCTCCTATATTTGATCCAGATGGCGTTTGAGTGATTGCCGGTTCAAAGCCGGTTGAGCGCTTGGCCTGCAAAACATGATCAATATAATTTTGCGGGCGGTGCAGCGATTGTGCCGTTGCATCCATATAACGCATCATCGGCCCTGCCTGAATTGTGAGGACGAGACACAGAAACAGCAATGCTGCAACCGGCGCCACTTCGATAATCAGCACACGCGGTACATTGCCTTCCATCGACGCCCAGAAGGTACGGATACCGGAGCGCGACATCGCAATCAGTGCAGAAACACCCGACAGAATGATCAGCGACACATAGAGCCAGCTTCCGGTTGAGATCGTGGATTCATTGCCCATACCCTCCGGATTAAACAGTGCCGATAGCAGCGAAATTTTGGCAACAAATCCCGAGAAAGGTGGCAGGCCGATCAGCAAGATCGCGCTGACAGCAAAACATGCTCCCAGAATTGCCAGCGTGGCCGGCAGAACGGTTCCAATCTCTTCTTCGTCCTCTTCCTCTTCATCACCATAGGCTTCAATAGTTACCGCCAGCACGTTGGCTGCAGCATCCTGCCCGCGCTCGACCAGCTCGATCAGTAAGAAAAAAGCTGCAATCGTCAGTGTTGAACTAACCATATAAAACAGCGCACTACCTGTCACCGCAATATTGCCGGTGCCGATTGCTGCCAGCAACGTACCGGATGAAACCAGCACGCTATAACCCGCTATACGGCCAAGCGCCTGCGATGCCAAAACCCCAATCAGACCGAAAGTGATCGTGGCCAGACCAATATAAAACAAGCCCGTATCACCAAAACCGCTTGTGCCGGGGGTCAGCTCTCCAAAAAACAATAGCGACAAGCGCAGCAACACATAAATCCCGACCTTAGACATAATTGCAAACAAGGCGGCAACCGGTGCAGCGGCAACTGTATAGGTGGTAGGCAGCCAGAAATTTAGCGGCCAAGCACCGGCTTTAACAAGAAACGCAGTGCCGAGTATGGCGCCGCCAGCCTGCAAAAACATCAGATCATCGGCCGGCACCTGCTGAATACGCTGTGCCAGATCGGCCATGTTCAGCGTGCCGGTCACCCCGTAAATCATGCTGACGCCGATAAGAAACAGCGATGATGCCGCCAGATTAACCGCGATATAATGCAAGCCCGCTTTAACACGGGTTGCGCCGGAGCCATGCAGCACCAGACCATAAGATGCGGCCAGCAACACCTCGAAAAACACAAACAGATTAAACAGATCACCGGTTAGAAAAGCGCCGTTCAGCCCCATCAGCAGCAATTGGAACAAGGTGTGGAAATGCGAACCGGCTTTATGCCAGCGCGCCAGCGAGAAACACAGCGCCGCCAACCCCAGTACACTGGTAAGCAGAACCATCATCGCCGAAAAACGATCCAGCACCAGCACAATGGCATAAGGTGCTGGCCAGTTACCAAGCAGATAAGGGATAACCCTGTCATCCGGTGTGTTGGCAGCATTGACCAGCATAATGGCCACAACAAACAGTAGGAATGTCGAGACAAGGCTGATAGAGGCTTTTAAAACGCGGCGGCGCTCATCATAGAGCAGCAGCAAAGCTGCCGTTACAAGCGGCAGAAATATCGGCGCTATAATTAAGTGGTTTTGCCAATCCTGCATTATTGGCTCTCCCTGCCGTCGACATGGTCAGTACCGGTCAGACCGCGGGCTGCCAGCATCACCACCAGAAATAGTGCCGTCATCGCAAAGCCGATCACAATTGCCGTCAAGACCAAGGCCTGCGGCAGCGGATCTGTATAAAGCGAGGGGTCAATTTCATCGCCGAGAATAGGTGCAGAATCCAGCCGCAGACTGGCCATGCTGAAGATGAACAAATTAACTGCATAAGACAGCAATGACAGGCCGATAATCACCTGAAACGTACGCGGTCGTTGCAATAACCACAGGCCGGATGCGGTGAGAATACCAATGCCAAGGGCGAGAATGAGTTCCATTAGCGTGCTTCTCCCTGCCCGATGCGTTCTGGCTGTCCTGCCACCCCTAACTGACCGGCTTGTGCAGCCTGCATAGCCTGCTCGGCTTGTTCCGACTGGGTTTTTTCAGTACGCCGGTGCCGGATAGACTGATGCGCCAAGGCAATCAACATCAGAACGGTTGCACCAACGACCAGAGTAAATACCCCGATATCAAACAACAATGCGGATGCTACCGGCATTTTGCCGATCAGCGGCAGTTCGGCATATTCGAAATATGTGGTCAGGAACGGATAACCAGCAAACCACGATCCGGCGCCGGTTGCTGCTGCGCATAACAGGCCGAAGCCCATCCATTTAACCGGCAGAATACGCAAATGGCTCTCAACCCAGCGGGTACCAAAGGCCAGATATTGCAGAATAAAGCCGATCGCCATGGTAATACCGGCGGCAAAACCGCCACCCGGCAGATCATGGCCGCGCAACAACAGATGCATGGCAAAAACAATAATCACACCAAACAAATATTGCATAATAACGGAAGGCACCGCGAGATATTCAGACAGCGTTGCCCCTGCCCGCCGCTCAGGGCTCGCTTCGTCATAGGCGTTTTGAATTTGTTGCTGACGCGGCGATTCAATTGTATCAGACGCCGGACGAAAACGGCGTAGCAGCGCATAAACCGTGAGCCCGACAATCCCGAGCACGGTAATTTCACCCAGCGTATCAAAGCCGCGGAAATCGACCAGCAGCACATTGACCACGTTTCTGCCGCCCGCTTCCGCATAGGAATTGGCAAGGAAATAATCGGCCAGATTGGCAGGGCTGAAACGCGTCATCATCGCATAAGCGATCAGCGCCATACCGCCACCACCGGCAACTGCAATAATCAGATCACGGTAGCGGCGGATACGCGGCACCAGTGGGATACTGGCGGATGCATCATCCTGCCAGCGTTTTGGCAGCCAGCGCAGGCCAAGCAGCAGCAAAACTGTTGTGACGATTTCAACCAGCAGCTGCGTGAGCGCCAGATCGGGTGCCGACAACCACACAAAGGTAAAGCAGGTTACAAGACCCGCCCCCCCCAAAAGCATCAGCGATGCCAGACGGTGATATTTAGCCTGATAAGCGGCACCAACCGCACAAAGCGCGCCGACAAACCAGACCAGTGCAAAAACCGGATCAACCGGTAGCGGCGCTAGAGGGCCCATCCACAATCCGGCCTGATAGATCGGCCAGGCACCGGCAAAAATCGAGACAAGGATCAGCAAGCGTAATTGTGGTTGCAGTCTGCGGGTACCAAGCCGGTTTTCAGCGCTGCGCGCCCATTTCCATGACACGGTAACCAGCACGATCTCAAAAATACGCTGACCATTGAGGTGGCGCAGTAATGGCGGCCCCTGCTCGCATTTGGCCAGATAATTTTTCATCAGCATGAACAGCAGTGTTCCGCCGATCAGCGCGATCACACTCATCAGCAATGGCAGGTTAAAGCCGTGCCAGATTGCGAGGCTGTAATAAGGTGTCTGTGCGCCCAGCACCGACAACACGGCGGTATGCAGGAACGGCCCGACAATCAGGCTCGGCACAATACCAATCAACAGGCAGAGCAGCACCAGCAATTCGATCGGGAAACGTACCCATTGCGGCGGCTCTTTCGGCACATGTGGCAGATCCACCGGCGGCGGTCCGAAAAATGTCGAATAGATAAACCGGATTGAATAGGCAACACTAAACGCACCCGCCAATGTGGCCACATAAGGGGTTACGGTATCGAGCCATGATGAAAGATGCGTTTCAACAGTTTCCGCGAAAAACATTTCTTTGGAAATGAAACCATTGAGCAGCGGCACACCAGCCATAGACGCACTGGCCACCATAGCCAGTGTTGCCGTTATCGGCATAAACCGGAACAGACCGCTGAGTTTTCGTAAATCCCGCGTTCCGGTTTCATGGTCAATAATACCTGCCGCCATAAACAGGGATGCTTTAAAAATAGCATGATTGACCATATGGAAAATTGCGGCCACCGCAGAAAGCGGACTGCCAAGGCTGAGCAGCGCGGTGATCAGGCCAAGATGGCTGATGGTTGAATAGGCCAGCAGACCTTTAAGATCTTGCTGAAACAGCGCAAACCAGCCGCCGAGCACCAATGTGGTTAGACCGGCAAGCCCCAGCAACCAGAACCATTCTTCAGTACCGGCCAATGCCGGCCACAACCGCACCATCAGAAACACGCCAAGTTTGACCATTGTCGCGGAATGCAGATAGGCCGAAACCGGGGTGGGTGCCGCCATGGCATTGGGCAGCCAGAAATGGAACGGAAACTGCGCGCTTTTGGTAAATGTGCCCAGCAGGATCAGCACCAAAGCCACGGTATAAAGCGGATGATTTTTAATAATATCACCGGAAGCCAGCACAACATCCAGTTCGTAACTGCCAACCATATGGCCAAGCAGCAACACGCCGAGCAACAGACCAAAACCGCCAAGGCCGGTAACTGTCAGCGCCATACGCGCACCATCACGGGCGCTGACATTCTGATACCAATAACCGATCAGCAAAAACGAGAAAATACTGGTGAGTTCCCAGAACACCACGAGCAGGATCAGGTTGCCCGATAGCACCACGCCGAGCATAGCGCCCATAAAGGCAAGAAAGAACGAGAAAAAGCGCGGCACCGGATCTTCAGACGACATATAATAGCGCGCATAAATCACCACCAGCAGCCCGATACCGGTGACCAGCATGGAAAACAGCCATGCCAGACCGTCCATACGCAGGGTCACATTCAGACCATAAGCAGGCAGCCATGCAAGCTGGGTATGCAGAACTTTACCATCGGTAACATAAGGATAGAGCGCCATGCTGAGCAGCAATGCCGCTAATGCCGTCAGACCGGCAAACCAAACAGCAACCTGTCTGTCATTCGAGCGTAGAAAGCCTGTAAGGGCGCAGCCAATAAATGGCAGTGTGATGAGCAAAAAAAGGACTTTTCCGTCCGTCACCATCCGCGCCGGCCTCCTGAAATTAGTACATTAACAAAATTATCTCGTTAAATCCGATGCTTATTATGTGGTTTCGGGTGCCATAATAGCAAGTGCTTGTTTGTATAATCTGCATGTGATTTCCGCATATTGGGCACAAATTAGTCAGTTTTATCGCTTTTACACAGGCTGAGAAAAAGATCGTGGATAAATTATCTATTAAATCACTTTCAAGACAAAGCTTACGCAGTTTTATGACAAAATTATTGCCAGCAAACCTTTTCATTCACGGATTGTCGAATCGCCTGCCATAGCAGAAACTATGTGCTGAAACCGCTTTTGCCATCCCGTACCGGCTAAAGAGTTTTACTCTCAAGTTGATTCAACTTGAGAGGTATGACAATGCGAAACTCTGAAATCTCGAGCGAGCACTGCGATCCAACATGATCGTTACCCGCTCTAGAGCAGGACTGCTTAAAGGAAACTCTATGGGCCCCCATCTTGATCGAGTTCAGTCTTCACCCGCATTGCCAGCGCAAACGCAGGTTGTGGTTATCGGCGGGGGTATCATCGGGGTTTCAACAGCGCTTTATCTGGCGCAGCGCGGTATACCGGTAACACTGCTTGAAAAAGGGATCATTGCCGGCGAACAATCCAGTCGCAACTGGGGCTGGTGCCGCCATACCGGCCGCGATACCCGCGAGCTACCGCTGATCATTGAAAGCATGAAGCAATGGTCGGGTATGAACGCGCTTACGGAGCGGGACACCGGTTTTAAAATCACCGGCATAGCCTATGCCGCGGAACAAGAAGAAAATCTGGAAAAATGGCGCGAATGGGCAGCGATCGCCCGTGAGCATGGCATTGACAGCACTGTGATTGGCAAGCAGCAGGCTGAAGCTTTGGCGCCTGGCTTGCAACGCTCGCTCTATGGTGCGCTCTACACCCCTG
The DNA here is from genome assembly GCF_048914685.1 of Pseudochrobactrum mosebachae. Classification (GTDB taxonomy): domain Bacteria; phylum Pseudomonadota; class Alphaproteobacteria; order Rhizobiales; family Rhizobiaceae; genus Pseudochrobactrum. Next base: position 74,971 of record NZ_CP128409.1, on the reverse strand, counting down.
TTGATGGCCGCGCCGAACCACAAAAAGCGGCACCGGCAATGGCTGAAAAAGCTCGTGAACTGGGTGCCGTGATTATGCAAAATTGTGCTGTGCGCCAGATTGAAACCACCAATGGTACAGTGAGCGGTGTCATCACTGAAAACGGCATGATCAGCTGTCAGGCAGTGGTGATTGCAGGCGGCAGCTGGTCACGGCTGATCTGCGCCGGTATCGGCACCACTTTACCGCAGCTTAAAATGCGCTCCTCGGTGCTCCGCACCACCGCTCTTGAGGCAGGCATTGATGCGGCCATTGCTTTTTCCGATTTTGCACTGCGCAAACGGTTGGATGGCGGTTATACGGTAGCAAGCCTTGCTGGCAGTATTGCAGATATTGTGCCGGACAGTTTCCGGTTTTTCACAAAATTTATGCCTGCACTTGCCACCGAATGGAAAACTGTAAGGCTGCGCTTAGGAAGGCGCTTTGTGGAAGAAGCATTCGAATGGAAAAACCGCCCTGCCGATCAGGTTTCAATATTTGAGAAAATCCGTATCCTTGACCCGAAGCCATATGAGGCCGCCAACCTCGCTGTTTTCAAAGCATTGCAGCAGGCACTGCCGGTGTTTAAAAACGCTCAAATTGCACAGCAATGGGCTGGGTTGATTGATACCACACCGGATATTGTGCCCGTCATTTCACCCCTCGATCAACTATCGGGATGCGTTGTCGCCACCGGCTTTTCAGGCCACGGCTTTGGCATCGGCCCCGGTGCGGGCATGCTGGTCGCAGATATGGTAACGGGTGAAAAGCCGGTGGTTGATCCGGCACCGTTTCACATCAACCGTTTCAGTGACGGTTCAAAAATCCATATTGAAATGTGGTAGCGGGCTAGAGCGTTTCACTATCAAGTTGAATCCACTTGATAGGTCTGACAATACGATAAATCTAGAATCTAGAGCGAGCACTGCGATCCAAGCTGATCGTTACCCGCTCTAAAACAGCCGCATCAAATACAGCCCAGCCAGCAAGGCTGCAGCACCTAAAATCACCGACGACAGCACATAGACCAGTGCGGTGACCCCATCGCCACGCTCGAGCAGCAACACAGTTTCGAGTGAAAAGGCTGAAAATGTTGTGAAACCACCCATAATGCCGGTGGTTAAAAACAGCTTCCAGTTTTGTGCGAGAACGCCGCCCATATCGCTGCGCGCAGCGAAATAGCCAATCAGCAAGCCCATGAGCAGCGATCCGATGATATTGACGGTAAAAGTTGCAACCGGAAAAACGGTAAATCCAGTGAAGCGGGCTAAAAGCACACTGACAGCATAACGTGCCGCTCCACCAAGACCTGCGCCGAGAAAGACAATAAGAAAATTCATATCTGCCCCTCAAGCGTTGCAACGGCATTTATAGTTTAGAGCAGATCAGGAAAAGTGGGAACCGGTTTTCCTGATTCAACTTGATAGTGAAATGCTCTAGAGCATTTCGTAGCCCAATGGAACCATTGGGCGACCACGATAATGCGTAAAAACAATAACTTATAGCGGATTACATGATCCAATTTAAACGTAAACCGCTCTAGTTGTCTTCAACATCACTGTCATCAACAGGTCTGCCCGGAATCACATAAGCATCCGAGAGCCAGCGGTTGAGATCCACACTATTACAGCGTGGCGAACAAAACGGGTAGCTATCGCGCTGTGAGGGTTTGCCGCATTCAGGGCACGGACGGACAGGCCGCAGCGGCGTGACATTTTCAAATGTAGCGCCGGTTTTCTTTTCATCACTCATCACATTTGCCTTTTATGCTGAGTTCAAACTGTTGTTAAAACAGTATGTGTCACACTTTGCCTTCATGCCACTGATCATAGACCGGAAAGTTTTCACCTTCCAGCATTGCCAGTGTTTCATGCAATGGCAGGCCAACAATATTGCTGTATGAACCAACCATTTTAACGACAAAACTACCTGCCAGCCCCTGAATTGCATAGCCGCCGGCTTTGCCGCGCCATTCACCGGAGCTGATATAGGCATCCATCTGCCGGCGTGACAGCCGGTCAAAGCGCACACGGCTTTCAACCAATGTTTGCCGGATCGCCCCTTTCGGGGTTATCAGGCAAACACCGGTAAAAACTTTATGCGTCCGTCCTGAAAGCAGCCGCAGGCAATCCAATGCCGTTTCAGCGCTCTCAGCTTTTGGCAGGATCTGCCGTCCGACGCCGACAACTGTATCCGCTGCTAAAATAAAAGCAGACTGGTAGTCGGCATTATTTTTGAGCTTAGCTTGCGCTTTTTCAGCTTTTTGACGAGATAAACGCCGTGCGAGTGAACGCGGATGTTCTGCGCGCAACGGTGTTTCATCAATATCAGCCGGTTGCAAAAAATCCGGTTCAAGACCGGCCTGCGCCAGCAGCTCAACGCGTCGCGGTGATGCCGAAGCCAGTACAAGCGGAAATGATACAGATGCAACCATAATGAATAATCAGTCCGGACACGGCAATTGCCGAAAATCTATTATTTAAAGCGATAGGTAATACGACCTTTGGTCAGATCATAAGGGGTCATTTCAACCAGTACCTTGTCGCCAGCCAGTACGCGGATACGGTTTTTACGCATACGGCCAGCCGTATGAGCGATAATCTCGTGTTCGTTTTCGAGTTTCACCCGAAACATAGCATTCGGCAAAAGTTCCGTTACAACGCCCGGGAACTCAAGGACTTCTTCTTTAGCCATACGTAACCTGTCTTTTTTGTTAATCTGTTCTGCATCGCGCAGAAAGTCTGAATTTGCGCGGAACCTATATGATTAGAGTCCGTTTGTGAACAACTGAAATAACTATGTTGTAAAAGCAGCTGTAGTTTACAGAAAACGTGTGGTTATTTTCCGTTTTAACTGATCTCGTACATCACGATATGCCGATAATCGCTGATCTCTGGAGCCTGTTACCAATGTCGGATCCGGCATTGGCCAATATTCAACATTACTTGCAAAGCTACGCATCCGCTCCAAAACAACATGATGCGCTTGTGGTGTTAGCGTAATTATCAAGTCAAAGTAACCGTCATTGAGTTCTTCCAGACCAACGGGCTGGCGCTCCTCTAACGATAATCCGTCTTCTGCGAGTATGGCATCAACAAACATATCACGCTCGCCGCGCGTTACACCGGCTGATGCCACATATACCTTACCCTTGAGCATCGAGCGTGTGAGAATCTCGGCCATGGGCGAGCGGATTGCGTTCATACCGCAAACAAACAGAATCGAATCGGGATTTTTCACAGGCGAAAAATCTGGCACTGGAGGCTGCTCTGATTGTTTGCTCATCTGTTTACCCGCGCCAATGTAAAACACAAACCAGTGTAAACAAACGCCGCGCAGTATCAAAATCAATATCGATTTTGCCTTCAAGGCGGTTCATCAAAGTTTGAGACCCCTCATTATGCAAACCGCGCCGCCCCATATCAATGGCTTCAATCCGGCTTGGCGTGGCTGAACGGATTGCAGCATAATAGCTTTCGCAAATCAGAAAATAGTCTTTAACTACTTTTCGCAACGGTGATAGCGAGAGAATATGCGTTGCAACCGCCTCGCCCTCTTCCCGCGTGATATTGAATATCAGCCGTTTTTCAATGACCGACAGCCGTAAACGGTAAGGCCCGCTTTTGCTGTCGCCAACTGGTGCAAAACTATTTTCTTCGATGAGATCGAAAATCGCCACAGCCCGCTCATGCTCAATATCCGGGGTTGACTGGCCGATGGTTTCGTCCAGTTCCACATCTATCAGCCGGGCTGTTTCACATTTGCCGGTCATCATCCCTCCGCAAGTGAACAGTTTAAGTTCGCTTGCCTCCTTGCTATCCAGACCGTTTTTCGTATTACGAAAAGCGCCCTGTCTTTGATTGAATGCAGCTTCAGAAACCGTTTTCACAGTTCCTGAAACTGCTCCGGAATTACATATTCAAGCGTCGTGAGATTGACAGACCATGCGCCTGCAACCCTTCCGTTTCTGCCAGAATAATTGCTGAGGGCCCAAGCTTGCGCAATTGCTCTGCGCCAAGTTTCAGCAATGAGGTACGCTTGACAAAATCCATCACGGAAAGACCGGAAGAAAACCGTGCCGAACGTGCCGTGGGCAACACATGGTTTGGCCCGCCAACATAATCACCAATGGCTTCCGGTGTATATTTACCGATAAAGATGGCACCGGCATTGCGGATTTTAGGCAATAGAGCATCCGGATCAGCAACTGCAATTTCCAGATGCTCGGCGGCAATGCGATTAATCAGCGCAAGTGCGGATTCAAAATCATTGACCAGAATAACAGCGCCAAAATCCTGCCAGCTTGCCCGCGCAATCGCTTCACGCGGTAAGGTCTGCAACTGGCGCTCAACGGCCTCTTCAACCGCTGTTGCAAAGGCGGCATCATCGGTGAGCAGAATAGACTGGGCAACCGCATCATGCTCTGCCTGCGCCAAAAGATCGGCCGCAATCCAATCCGGATCATTATCACTATCGGCAACCACCAGCACCTCAGACGGGCCCGCAATCATATCAATACCCACAGTGCCAAATACCAAGCGCTTGGCAGCAGCCACATAGGCATTGCCGGGGCCGACAATTTTGGAAACTGCTTTAATGGTTTCCGTACCATAAGCGAGTGCTGCTACAGCCTGTGCACCGCCAATGCGGTAAATTTCTGAAACGCCGGCAAGATGCGCAGCAACCAGAACCAACGGGTTCAAGGCTCCATCCGGCGACGGCACCACCATAACAATACGCTCAACGCCGGCAACTTTGGCAGGCACCGCATTCATCAGCACAGAACTTGGGTAGCTCGCCGTGCCGCCCGGTACATAAAGCCCGACCGATTCAACCGCGGTCCAGCGCGAGCCAAGCTCTACGCCAATCGCATCGGTATAATAATCATCTTTAGGCCGCTGGCGCTGATGATAAGATTCAATGCGGTCACGCGCGACAATCAGAGCATCGATCACCGCCTGATCGGCATTTTTAACGGCTTCAGCCACTTCTTCTGCGGTGACCATAATACCGGTTTGTGCCAGATCAATCCGGTCAAACCGTTTGGAATAATCAATCAGCGCCTGATCGCCGTGCAAACGCACCTGCTGCACGATTTCGCGCACCACCCGGTCAACATCTTCAGAAACTTCACGCTTGCCTGTCAGAAAATCCGCAAAGCGGCTTTCAAAATCTGCAGCACTATGTATGAGCGTTTGCACCACGCTAAGTCCTCACTCCGTAATATGATCCGGTTTATTACCGGTTTCCCATGCAGGTCCCAGATCAACAAGTCGCATTTCAATCACTTCTACAGTCAGACGAATGGTCTTGTCTGCTGCAAAAACCAACTCAATCACACCAGACGGTGCATCGGATGGTTCAAAATTAATTGCCAGCAATGCCAGCACATCATCGGTATTTGTACGGTTGATATTCAAAGCCCGCACATTGGTTACACGGTCAAAATGCAAAACGCTGCGGCGGCGCTCAAAATTTTGTCGACCGCGCTTTTGTGCCGGTTTTTGATCCCAGACAAAGCGGTTGCAAGCCAGCACAAAACGCTGCTCCTGCGGGCGGTAATCGAGATCGCTGACCTTCAGAACTGCATCCTGCACATGGGCAGAAATAATCTGGAGGTCATCTTCGTCCAACGCCACAAGTTTAAGCATACGCATCCACTCTCCTGAACCATCTGTGTTACGATATAAGCACTTACAGTAAAAAAGCACTACACTATAATCACAGTCACCATAAAATATGACCCCGACTTGTAAAACAAATCGGGGTCATATCCGTATAAATCTGCAAATTCCGTTTAGAGCGTTTTCAGTTTTTTTGAAGCAGGAAAACCGCTCTAGCCGCTAATGCGTGAGATTTCCGCACCGCAATTGGAGAGTTTTTCTTCAAGCCGCTCAAAGCCGCGGTCAAGATGATACACACGATTGACCGTGGTTTCACCTTCAGCCACAAGACCGGCAATGACAAGCGTTGCTGATGCGCGCAGATCCGTGGCCATCACCGGCGCACCTTTGAGGCGCTCCACGCCTTCCACAGTCGCAGTTTGCCCAGACAGTGAGATTTTAGCGCCAAGACGCGCCAGCTCCTGAACATGCATGAAACGGTTTTCGAAAATCGTTTCTGTAATATGCGATGTCCCCTTGGCTTTGGTCATCAACCCCATGAACTGCGCCTGCAGATCGGTCGGGAAGCCCGGGAACGGATCAGTGGTGATATCTACCGGCTCAATACCATGACCATTACGAACCACACGAATACCGTTTTCAACATCGGTAATTTCCGTGCCGGTAAGACGCAGTGTATCCAAGGCTGATGTCAGCAGATCGGCGCGGGTATTTTGCAACACAACATCACCGCCGGTCATGGCAACAGCCATTGCATAAGTGCCGGTCTCAATACGATCCGGAATCACGCGAACGCGCGCACCTTTCAGACTGGTGACACCTTGAATCTGGATTGTCGGTGTGCCGGCACCTTCAATCTTTGCGCCCATAGCATTCAGGCAATCGGCAAGATTAACCACTTCCGGCTCGCAAGCCGCGTTGTGGATAATGGTATCACCCTTGGCAAGACACGCCGCCATCAGCGCCACATGGGTGGCCCCCACTGATACTTTAGGGAAAGTAAATTCTGCACCCACCAAACCATTGGTGGTTGTGGCGCGCGCATAACCATTTTCAATATCAATTTTCGCACCAAGCGCGATCAGGCTGTCGAGCATCAGATCAACCGGACGTGTCCCGATAGAGCAGCCACCCGGCAGTGAAACATTGGCTTCACCGGCACGTGCCAGCAAGGGCGCAATCACCCAGAAACTGGCGCGCATTTTAGCAACCAGTTCATAAGGTGCTGTGGTATCGACAATATCTTTAGTGGTAAAATGAACCGTACGCTCATAAGAACCATTTTGATGACCGCGGCGACCATTGATTGAATAATCCGCACCATGATTACCGAGAATGCGTGTCAGCAACTCAACATCCGCCAAATGCGGCATGTTTTCCAGCGTCAGCGTTTCATTCGTCAGCAGCGATGCAATCATCAGAGGCAGAGCCGCATTTTTCGCACCGGAAATAGGAATAATGCCGTTCAGTTTATTGCCGCCGATGATTTTAATACGATCCATAATTCTTCACTTTCACGGCGGTGTCATGGTCAGCGCTATACATATTGTATTTCGCTTTTTCACTTAGACAGCCTGTTGTCTGGCAGCCACAGACTATCCTGTTGCTGCACGGCTCCGGTTTATTACGTTTATGTACCCTGACGAGGCCAAGGTCTAGAGCAGTTTCATTTTAGATTGAACCATCAAAATGCTCTATTTATTTTGTTTTGCAGTTTCACATGGAAAACAGGTTTCCACTTTTTCTGTAACCGCTCTATGCTTTATTTGTACTGAACAACTCAGCAGTCTTGTACTGACACAAATGGCTTAATCAATCAGAAATATGGCTTTTATAAAAAGCAATTTCACATAAAACCATTATCAGTCTGTAGTGAGCATTTCTCGCGACACTCTTTGCAACCAGAAATTTATGCCTTAACGTTTCAAGACATCCTTACGGCGATCTTTAATCACTACCATCAGTACCTTCGTTTGTATCGCTTTGGAGAACGGCCGGAAGCCCCTCTTCACGCTCATCCTCAGCCCCGGAGCGCCGTGAGCGAATCTGTGCTTTACGTCGCATGAGATTCGCACGCAATTGTTCAGATCTTCGCTTAGCACGCTGATCTGCTTCTTCTTTTTGGGATGGTGTTTGTTGCTTCTTGCTCATTGTGAAGCCCTTTTACACGAGCAAACCGGTTTGGAAAAGCATACATATGCACAGGCAAGGGATGTTTTTGAGATTAAAGCAAAAAGAATTGCAATAGACGCTTGCGGTTTATGGAATCTTATGTCAGAAGTCCGCCGCAACAGACAGTATGCTGCGGTAGCTCAGTGGTAGAGCACTCCATTGGTAATGGAGAGGTCGGGAGTTCGAACCTCCCTCGCAGCACCAGTTTTCCCAAAACATACAATGCCTTATAAAGCACCTTATTTGGATACTTTTTCATTTCTGTTCAAATCCACAAAATATAGCATGAACAGACTCGTGCATGCTGTTCGTCACTCGTTCTAAATCGAATCGACTTTGACGAAGCAATCACTCCTCATAATTCACAGGCTTCTAACGTAACCCACAATCATTCTTGACTCTTCCATGAATCAGGAAGATTTAATAAACATTAAGCGTATATAACGTAAACAATTTAACGGATTTGGCGCACGAGTTGCGCCGCGGGTGAGCCTGCTAATGCACTGTAGGTGCAACCTCTCCTTCTCCATCTTGCTCAACAGAGCCTATAACTGTTCGGAGTGCAGAGATTGCAGCATCGAGGGATTCATTATCAAATTCCTCAAGCTTGTTGGTTACATCTGCGGTCATGGTCAAAGGTTTGCCATAACCACGGTCGAGGATTTCTTTGCCGCTGCAATCTTAACGCGCGGATCAGCGTTATCCGTTCCGGCAACAATTACCTCTATGGCCTTGTCTGCGTGCTCCCTGGCTTTAGCCGCAATCCCCTTTGGTCGACCCGTAGGATTGCCTGAGACGCCCTTCTGAAATGGGGTTCCGATTGTCTTTTTCGTGCTGTTCTCACGCCGTTAGCAGCACTGATTTGTACTCTGTCGGCCTGCCTGTTACCGGCGCTTCATCGCTCATTAGTTATCCTTTCGCCGGTGATGTTTAGACAATAAAAAACCCCGCCATTGTTGACAGGATTTGGGTCTGATTACAGGTGCTCAGGACTAATTGTTAAGCGGCTTAGGCCCCATAAAAAGCCTCATGATAAATGACAACGCCTTGCCGCTGGCTAATCACAAAATCCAAACACTGGAAATACTCAGCAGGGACATCCGGAAAACTCAAGCTAGCATCAACCTTGAACCCAAATCGAGAATAATAAAGTGGATCACCCAACACGACGCAACCGGCAGCACTAAGGGATTTTATTTGCTCAAGTCCTGCCTCTATCAGTTTGGAGCCTATTCCTTTACGCTGTTGGTTAGGATGCACAGCTACGGGGCCAAGACCATACCAATTTTCTCCTGTGCCTTCGATTTTAACTGGAGAAAATGCGACATGACCTACAATCTCACCATCTTGGACTGCCACTAGAGAGACGGTTAAAGCGTTACCCTTCCTTAGGGAGTCAACAATGGCGCCTTCGGTTCCAGCACTATGGGGTGCACCTTTGAACGCAGAGGTGACTAGCGTTCGGATTTCTTTAAAATCTTGTGGGTGTTCTGGACGTATAATCATGTGGATTGAATAACAACCTTATTGTTAGGTCGTCAATAATATTTGAATTTGCAGTGCCGCAATTCTGAATACCGACAAGCCTGATCAGCATTTTTAAGAAGCGTGGCCGGTACTGTTGTGCAATAAAAAAGGCCGGGGCAAAATTGCACCGACCTTCCTACTCATCATTTAATTTCCAGTGCCAGTACATCCGTGGTCAAAGGTCTAAATTGATGAAGACATTTGCGAGCGCTGTGAGATACGCGCTGCTTAGCAATGCCTATGACCGATATATAGCTGTCAATTGTGAAGATAATAAGACGCAGCTGAAATAAAAAAACAGCCGTTTAAGTCGCCTCTCAAATCGGATTACCCCGATGATATGAGGAATGGCATTAAATAATGTTGCATTCTTTTACAATGCAATTGCCGTGAGGGCTGCTTTAGCCCTGCTGTTTGGTAGCGCATCACCGAACATTGATGCGCTGTTTTTTAGCGGATGAAAAGATTTGGACGAGCATTCAGCGCCCTACCCGCATTTTGCAGATTATAAAGACCGTCCGCGTTAATATATGCATTGAAGAAATTATCGCACGCTTAGCGAGTACATTTGAGGATCAATTACCTCTTATCAACGACCTCAGAGCTGCTATTACGAAGTTAGAAAAAACGAACACGAAATACAAATTGGATGTAGAATTCATTCACGATATGGCCGACGAAGTAAACAGTATGGGCGCTGTACTTCGTCACATAGCCGAAAAAGAAGAAGGTATTTCTCCGGAACTTAAAAGAAAGCTGCAAACTGTAACTAAAAAAGACGAGTCCCATAATTAACGCCACCAAAATCGGCGAATGAGTAAGTTTCTAAGTCAGGCTATACCGCTAACATAATACCTCGAGCCTTTACTGTCTCAAAACCATCAACTAAGCCGCTGTTGAGAGACTCGAAATCTTGCTACATACGATGTAAGCAAGGTTGCTAAGTCTTAATTGTATCAAGGCTAATAACTGCCCAATGCGTATCAATACCTAACTAAATTCGCATGAACCTCAGAAGGTTAGATATTTCTATGGACAAAACACAGCTTATTGAGATCTTCACACATGTCCGCATTCTGATTGCTATGATCATAAGCCTCTCAATAGCTCGCATATTATCTGGGGTAGCCACATTTCTACAGCATCCAAAGCGAAAGCGAGTTTCAGTGCTTCACTTGTTGTGGGTCTTTTCCATACTACTTGAACTCATTTTATTTTGGTGGTGGAGTGTCCTGCTGGCAAAACAAGTTGAATGGACTTTTGTAGCGTTTGTATTCCAGATTAGTTATGTAATTACTCTTTTTCTGATGACCGCATTGTTATTTCCTGATGATATTTTAGAATACAAAGGCTATCAGGACTTTTTCATTCATCGCCGATATTGGTTTTTTACTCTTCTAGCCTTAACTTGGGTTATAGATATTACCAGAGCGATTGTTGCCGGAGGGAATATAAGCCCATCGCTTCTGCTTCATGCATCAATCACATTGTTTTTGTGTGTACTTGCAGCATTTTTTAAGCACCCTAATGTGCAGATCGCGATCGTAATCATCTACATCTCTCGACAAATATTATCTATATAAACGAAATCAGAAAATTATTACTGGTAGTGTTGTAAGATCGCCCCCCCCCATTATAGTTTACCCGCCAATTTTACTTGTTGTGGCAAGCTTAGAGCGGGTAACGATCGGGGTGGATCGCAGCGATCGCTCTAGAGTTTAGCTTTTTCGCATTGTGATACCTATCAAGTTGATTCAACGTGATAGTGAAGTGCTCTAGCCAAAGGTCCAAACCCGCAATTTGCGACCAATAGCCATGGTACATAAGTGATGATAAATGGTCATTTTTAAAGGGGCATGGCATTGCAGCTCAACACACTCCCCAAAAGCGGCGGAGACTTGGTGCTCACGTCATAACACCCCAATTTGTGCCAAAGGCGCTAACGACAAACAGCCTGTCATTGCTGCTTATAAACGGCTTTATGTGTGATTTCAGCCTGCACTTCGACATCAATGATGCATGTCATGCACTATGTTAGCAATAATCAGCACAATTGCTTATCACCAATGTTGACTAAGCTGCATTTTAACATTGTATTCCCATAGTCTTTTATCTGTGGGGAACAGGTTGGGACGGCTGTTAACCGTAATCAAGGTAACCAAGATCATTCGGGGATACCGCTATGGTTGCAGTCAGTGCGGGAAGTTCATTCGTGAGGAAATGTCGGTTATGAAAAACAAAAGCAACAATCGGACGGGTGGAGAAATCCTGATTGATGCACTCCGTATTAACGGCGTGGACAGGGCTTTTTGTGTGCCGGGTGAAAGCTATCTGGCGGCACTGGATGCATTGCACGATGTACAGGACGAGATTGAACTAATTGTTTGCCGCCAGGAAGGCGGCGCGACCTATATGGCCGAAGCCTATAGCAAGCTCACGGGCAAACCCGGCATTGCTTTTGTAACCCGCGGCCCCGGTGCCACCAATGCATCGGTGGGCGTGCATACCGCCTTTCAGGATTCAACTCCAATGATCCTGTTTATCGGGCAGGTTGCCAGTGATCAGGTTGAGCGTGAAGCATTTCAGGAAGTCGACTACCGCCGCATGTTTGGTGAAATGGCCAAATGGGTTGTGCAGATTGACGATGTGAAGCGTATTCCGGAGCTTGTCAGTCAGGCGTTTCACCGTGCGGTCAATGGTCGTCCGGGCCCTGTGGTTGTTGCCTTGCCGGAAGATATGCTGACAACGCTTGCCAGTGTTGAAGATGTGCCGGCGCATAAAAAGCTGGCGATCTCTGCCGGTGATGAACAATTGCAGGAACTGAGCGGACTTTTGCAACATGCCGAGCGTCCGGTAGTTATTCTCGGTGGCAGCGGCTGGGATCAGCAATCAGTTGCCGATATAGCCGATTTTTGCCAAGCCAATAATCTGCCGGTGGCCACCTCTTTCCGCTGTCAGGATCTTTATAATAATACGCTGGCTAATTATGCCGGCGAGCTTGGCACATCGGCCAGCCCGAAACTGATCCAGAGCATCAAAGACAGTGATCTTCTGGTGGTTGTGGGTGCGCGTATCGGTGAAATGACCAGTGCCGGCTATACAATGGTCAATATTCCGGTGCCGGCGCAAAAGCTGGTGCATGTGCATAGCGGTGCAGAAGAACTGGGCCGCGTTTATTACCCTACCCTGCCCATCAATGCGACCATGGGTGCATTTGCCAAGCAATTGCGTGCACTGGGTAAAGTAGGCTCTGATAAATGGGCCGGCTGGACTGCGCAGCTTAACAGCAATTACACTGAAAATCTGCAGCATGCGCAAATTCCGGGTGATGTGCAGATGGGTGAAATCATGCAATGGATGCGTGAAAACCTGCCGGAAGATACGATTATGACCACAGGAGCCGGTAATTACACCGCTTGGCCACATCGTTTCTACCAGTATAAAACCTACCGTACCCAGCTCGGCGCCACCAACGGCTCAATGGGCTATGGCGTGCCGGCAGCCATTGCTGCCAAAATCACAGACCGTGACCGCACTGTGATTGCCTTTGCCGGTGACGGTTGCTTCATGATGAATGGTCAGGAATTGGCCACCGCAATGCAATATGATGCACGTGTGGTATTTATCGTGGTCAATAATGGCATGTATGGCACCATCCGTATGCATCAGGAACGCACTTATCCGGGTCGTGTTTCCGGTACTGCGCTGGCTAATCCGGATTTTGCGGCATTGGCACAGGCCTATGGATTGCATGGTGAGGTTGTTGCAACAACGCAAGATTTTGCACCGGCATTCGAGCGCTCGGTTGCATCCGGCAAGCCTGCCCTGATCGAAATCCGCATTGATCAGGAAGCGATTACCCCCAAAATGAGCCTCAGTGCTATGCGTGAACAGGCACTGGCTGCACAGAAGAACTAGAGCGGGTAACATTCGGTGTGGATCGCAGCGCTCGCTCTAGATTCTAGTTTTATCGCATTGTCATACCTATCAAGTTGATTCAACTTGATAGTGAAATGCTTTAGAACGGGTAACATTCAGGTTAAGCAGCAATCGCTTCACCGCTTATGAATACACTTACCTGCCATAGAGGCTGGTATACCCCCCGAAGGCCCCCTGCCCTTCTTGCGAGAAGGGCAGGGGGATTTTTATCAAAGATCCTTCACCAAACGCAAAGCATCATAAATTGCCGCATGCGTATTGCGTGCAGACACCGCATCACCAATCCGGAACAGCTGGTATTTTGCTTGCGGGTTGCTGTTACGCTGCTGCGTACGACCATTTATCAGATCATCATAATCCACTGCCCCCAGATTGCGCGACAGCGGCTTGAGCTCAAAATACAGATCATCAAGCGGTCTGGTGCCATGATTGATCAATATCTGATCGTGATTTTGTTGTTTTGCAACGCCACCATAATCACTGCCGATATGGGCAAGCAGACCATTGCCCTCCCGCGTCACCTTATCGAGACGATAAGTAACGGTGAATGTAACGCCGTCTTTTTGCAATGAGCGCATATAGGGCACCAGATTCATCGCCATAATCTCCGGCGCAAAACTGCGATCCGGTGTCATGACTTCCACTTTGGCACCAGCTTTTACCAGCACCTCTGCCGCCTGCAGCGCCGCATGGTCGCCTGCATCGTCAAAAATCAGCACATTGCTTGCCGGTTTTACATCACCGGACAATATATCCCATGTTGAAACCACCAGATCATTGCCCTCCGGCAGCATTTCAGTATGCGGCATACCGCCGGTTGCAATAATCACCACATCAGGATTTTCCGCATCAATATCAGCCTGCTCGGCCCAGCTGTTATATTTGAGCGTAACGCCGAGCCGCTCACATTGCGCCAAACGCCAATCAATAATGCTGATCATTTCACGTCGGCGGGGCGATTGCGCCGTAAGGCGGATCTGCCCTCCCGCTTTATCCGCCGCTTCAAATACCACCACCTCATGCCCGCGTTCACCGGCAACACGTGCGGCTTCCATACCGGCAGGCCCTGCCCCGACAATCACAATTTTCTTTTTATGCGCAGCTTTGGCAATATCATGCGGCATAGTCAGCTCGCGGCCGGTTGCAGCATTATGAATACAATAAGCCGCGCCGCCCTGATAAATCCGGTCGAGACAATAATTGGCCCCCACACATGGCCGGATATCATCTTCACGGCCCTCCATAATTTTACGCACAATATGCGGGTCCGTCATATGGGCGCGGGTCATGCCAACCATATCCAGCTTGCCAGAGGCAATGGCATGACGTGCGGTGGCCACATCAGGAATTTTAGCAGCGTGAAAGGTCGGGAAATTGGTGGCTGCACGAATTTCACCGGCAAAATCCAGATGCGGCGCATTGGCCATGCCTTGAATCGGGATCATATCCGTCATCGCCGGATCGGTATCAATATGGCCGCGAACCACATTGAGAAAATCAACCATGCCGCTGTCTTTAAGGCGGCGGGAAATTTCAATCCCCTCTTCCGCATCATGACCATCGGGCATCATTTCATCGCCGGTATATCGCATACCAACAATAAATTCATTGCCAACGCGTTTGCGGATTTCGGCTAATATGTCAAAGGTAAAGCGCAGCCGGTTATCGAGCGTGCCACCATAAGGCCCATCAAGATCATTGGTTGCCGGCGACCAGAATTGCTGGATCAAATGGCCATAGGCCTGTAGTTCTATACCATCTAGGCCCGCAGCCTGCATCCGCTCGGCCGCATCGCCAAAGTCTTTAATGATGCGCTCAATGTCCCAATCTTCAAGGCGCTTTGGAAACGCACGATGCGCCCCTTCCCGCTCATGAGATGCGGTGACAGCTGGCAACCAGTCGCCTTTATCCCAGCGCGTGCGCCGGCCAAGATGGGTAAGCTGGATCATCACCGCCGCACCATGCTCGTGACATTCATCTGTCAGTGCCTTCAGCCACGGCACAACTTCATCTTTATAAGCGAGCACATTATTAAACACCGGCGGGCTGTCGCGCGAGACAGTTGCCGAACCTGCCGTCATTGTCAGAGCCACGCCCGCTTTGGCGCGCTCAACATGGTAAGCGCGATAAGCATCTTTTGGCATGCCATCCTCAGGATAGGCGGGCTCATGCGAGGTCGTTATAATGCGGTTGCGCAAAGTGAGATGTTTCAGCTGGTATGGCTGCAGCAGCGGATCATTGATCATGTCGTTCCCCTTATTTTTTGAGGAAAGATTATTTAAAATGTACAGTAGTGTCAATTTTATATACATTGATGTACATTATATCGCAGGTACAGATAGGTAATTCCCTATTTCGAACACTAAGCAACTGATACTATTGCGATAAATACAACGCATCAGGAGTATAAATGACCGATAGTTACGCAGCCAGCGACCCAAATACAGAGACCGGCTGGCGCGGATCACAAGAAATCTGGCTCGAGGCCGCTTATCAATTATTGCTCGAAAGCGGAGTGGATAGCGTCAAGATTCTGACACTGGCCAAGCAGCTTAAACTTTCGCGTACCAGTTTTTACTGGTTTTTCAAAGACCGCGATGCATTGCTTGAGGCCTTGCTCACCCTATGGCAGGAAAAGAACACTGCCGCATTGCTGCGACAGGCCGCAAGCTATGCTCAGAGCCTTGCCGAGGCGACGCTCAACATTTTTGACTGCTGGCTGGATAATGCAATCTTCGATAATAGTTTTGAGCATGCGGTGCGCAGTTGGGGTGTTCAATCGCCGCAAGTTTCAAAAGCACTTGAAGAGGCGGATCGCATAAGGCTCGAGGCAATCAAAGCAATGTTTGTCCATCATGGCTGCGAGCCGCTTGTTGCGGATGTACGCTCACGCGCGCTGTATTTAACCCAGATCGGTTATATCAGCATGAATACGCAAGAAGATGTCGGCATCCGTATGCAGCGTGTTCCGGCCTATGTGGCAATTTTTTCCGGCACCCTGCCTAATGCGGCAGAGCTTGCCCGCTTTCATCAGCGCCATAGCTACAAATAAGTGGGTGGCGTTGACAGCTGTCAACAGCCTGGCAATTGCCCCACAAAAATCCTCACCTGATCGGACAAGCAAGGCTGGGCTGCTTTGCTCTGTGGCAATAGTTCTGATAGATGAAAGAGCATGACTCTCATCCCTCACCCAGTAACTTTTCAGCCCATAAAAAACTCCGGAATTTAATTACCTCATGTTCACATTGCAAAAGCGCGAAACTTTTGAACAAGAAATCAAAAGAAGCCGTTTTCTGGCGATTGCCTCCCCCGTTGCCAATGAAGATGAGGCAAAGGCGGTTTTGGCCCGTGAATCTTATAGTGACGCCAATCATAATTGCTGGGCATGGCGGCTGGGGCAAAATTATCGTTTTAACGATGACGGCGAGCCAAGTGGCACCGCAGGCAAACCTATTCTGCAGGCGATTGACGGTTTGGAGCTTGATTATGTGATTGTGATCGTGACGCGATGGTTTGGCGGCACGCTTCTGGGCAGCGGCGGATTAATCCGCGCTTATGGCGGCACCGCAGCTTTATGCTTGCGCGCCGCAGAGCTAATTGAATTTGTTGCCACAGAAACACTGTATGCCCGTTGTCACTTTTCAGAACTGGCACTGATCAAAGCGCGGTTGAGTGGGTTTGATCATCTCAGTATATCAAATGAACAGTTTCATAATACCGGCGCTGATCTGCAGCTTGAAATACCGGTTACACACAAGGCTGAGATCATCGGCCTGCTGACTGACCTTACCCATGGCCGCATTAAGCTCGCTGACAATGCTGCAGATCTGAGCTTTTAAAATACATCAATAATTTTTGTTTCTGCGTTGCGTTGACAGCTGTCAACGCTGTTGCACTTACTTCCAAGTGAGTTGCAGAGCGGTTAACGCGCGTTAACTATAAACAATTTGACATTTTGCGGTAGATTTTACACCTTAGTAACGAGAAAATTCAAATATTGAGCGGATTTCCGTTACTCGGTGTTTCCGGTGTTATTTGCGTATTCCCGTGTTGATTTGAAAGACAGCGTTAACAGATTAGTAATTTTGTCCGAATCGTAGCATGATGGGCAATAACAGCAGCCAATTATGGGGATTCCGGATGGCTGCGAACAGAGGTTTGGTGAAGTGACAACTGATTGGGCAGAAATAGTGGCTGATGCTCAGCAACATTTGCGGGCTGAAAGCAAGGCAGGGGAGGCACCTCTGGCAGCAGACCGGGCAATTGCCGCGGATGCCGAGCTGTTATCTGCGCAGTTACAGGCGATGCGCGAGCGCTTATTTGCACCGACATCGCGCAAAACCCTCCGCAAATTCAGCAGCAGCGAAGCGGCGAAACTGATCGGCGTATCCGACAGCTATTTGCGCCAGCTCTCTATTGCGGGCGAGGGCCCGCAGCCGGAAACCGGCAGCGGTGGCCGCAGGCTTTATTCGCTTGAAGATATTAATGCACTGCGCCGTTTATTGACCGAGCAAAACACCAATAAGAACCGTAGCTATGTTCCGCATCGTGATGAAGAACGCGGCGAGCATTTACAGGTTATTGCTGTCACCAATTTTAAAGGCGGCTCGGGCAAAACCACCACCACCACCCATCTGGCACAGCATCTTGCGCTATCTGGCTTGCGGGTTCTGGCGGTTGATCTCGATCCGCAAGCCTCAATGTCAGCGCTGTTCGGTTATCAGCCAGAGCTTGATCTGAGCGGCAATGATACGCTTTATGGCGCTATCCGTTATGACGAAGCGCAGCGACCGCTGCGCGACATTATTCGCAAAACCTATTTTGACGGCTTGGATCTGGTTCCGGGCAATCTTGAATTGCAGGAATTTGAACATACCACACCACGTGTCCTTGCAGAGCGCCGCGGCCCTGCAACGGATATGTTCTTCACCCGTGTTCAGGCAGCCCTGCAATCGGTTGCCGGTGATTATGATGTGGTGGTGCTTGATTGCCCGCCGCAGCTTGGCTTTCTCACATTATCAGCGCTGTGCGCGGCAACATCGGTAATTGTGACCGTGCATCCGCAAATGCTCGATGTGGCGTCGATGAGCCAGTTCCTGTTCATGACCTCCGATCTTCTCTCGGTTGTCCGTGAGGCCGGTGGTTCGCTCAATTTCGACTTTTTGCGCTATCTGATTACCCGTTATGAACCCAATGATGGTCCGCAGGCACAAATTGCCGGCTTCCTTCGCGCCCAGTTCGGCGACCGTGTTCTAACCTCACCGATGGTAAAATCCACAGCGGTTTCAGACGCAGGCCTCACCAAACAAACACTGTATGAGGTTGGCCGTGAGAATTTCAGCCGTGTCACCTATGACAGGGCGATGGAATCGTTGACAGCTGTCAACAGTGAGGTTGAGGCCCTGATTTACGCAGCCTGGAACCGGCAGGCGAGGGGAGGGAAGGCATGAACAGCCGTAAAAACCAGTTGAAAGCGCTGTTTGGTGCGCCGCCGCCTGAGCCAAAGCCAGTAATCAAAACAGAAGACCAGCCTGAGACACATACCCACTCAGAGACAGAGGCTGTTCATACCAATACACAACATCAACAGCTGCCTCCACAACTGGCTCAACAACCGGCATATGCACCGCAAAAGCCTGCCGAGCCGGCCATACGTTCTGCTGCCAGCCGTTCCGGTGCAGTAAAAGCCATGGGATTATCGCTAGCCGATATGTCTCGAGAGCTTGAGACTGCCAAACAGCTGTCTAAAAGTCTGGCAAAAGGCGATCAAATTGTTGAACTTGATGCCGCATTGATTGACGGCTCGTTCGTTGAGGATCGTTTAACCCGCCAGGAAACTGATGATCCGGAATTTCTGAGCCTCATTCAGAGCCTGCATCAGCATGGCCAGCAAGTGCCAATCTTAGTCCGTCCGCATCCCGAAACTCCGGGCCGTTTTCAGGCAGCCTATGGTCATCGTCGTATGCGGGCTGCGGCACGGCTTGGTTTGCCGGTTAAAGCACTGATCAAACAGCTCAGCGATACAGAGCTTGTGCTGGCGCAGGGCAAAGAAAACAGTGAGCGTCGTAATCTTTCTTTCATTGAGCGCGCATTGTTTGCCCAATCTTTGATTGAACGGGGCTTTGACCGCAGCATGGTGCAGGACGCTCTATCGCTGCATAAGGCTGAAATGACCCGTTTCCTTCAAGTCGCATCATCCGTGCCGGAACAAATCATCCGGGCAATCGGCCCAGCACCAAAAGTTGGCCGCCCGCGCTGGATGCAGCTTGCAGAGACACTCAAAGATAAAAATCTTTTAAAACGTGCTCAGACTTATATTGCCGAGCATGAATTTAAAGATGCTGAAAGCGATATGCGGTTTCAGTTGATCCTCAACAAGCTGAGCCTGCCAACGACGGCGCGGTCAGAAAAACTACCTGAACGGAGCATAACTTCACGGAACGGAGAGCGCCTCGGAAAATATTTTTCACAGCAGGGCAGGGCACATTTCGACCTGCAACACCGTGATGCACAAGGCTTTGCAACCTATCTGGCAGAGCAATTACCGGAGCTTTACGACAAGTTTTGCAACACCAAAGATAAATAATCTATCCCCCCAATACTGATCCGGATTAAATTTATGTCTGAAACAGAAGGGGATACAAAATGAAAAATACAACCGTGACCACAGCATCAGTTGATTATGTGTAACAGCGTTAAACCAACAGAATAAGGAAAAACGGCAAGAAAAAAGGCCCCCTGAACGTGACCGAACCGGAAGCCCTCTTTCGATGTAGCAATTAGAGAGAATCACTTTCGAGATAAAAAGTCAAGAGTCGGTAGCGTTCCGGCAGTGTTTTTGCTTGCCTCAAACGAGGTAACAAATGACAGAGCACTTTGCGACGTCCCCATTTGGCGGGCGAATGATGAATGCTGCGCATTTTTTGAATTACGAAACACTTCGTCAATCTCAAAAGCAGGCGCAGTCTGTACAGGCTGATAGCAGCAAGGCGGCCAAGCTCTGCACAGTTGACCGCTGGAAACTGCTGCGCGCTTTAACCGAAGCGCGTGAAAGCTATCAGATAAGCCATCGTACCATCTCGGTATTAGAGGTTCTGCTGAGCTTCTATGGCGATAAATTGCTCGATGCCCGCGCGCCATTGATTGTTTTTCCATCCAATCATGAATTATCAATGCGTTTGCGTGGTATGTCGGCACCAACAATCCGCCGTCATCTTGCGCATCTCGTTCAGCTTGGCTTTATTCTTCGCCGGGACAGCCCGAACGGCAAGCGCTTTGTCCGCCGCAACAGTGATGGTGAAATTGCCATGGCCTTTGGCTTTGATCTCGCACCTCTGGTGTTTAAAGCAGCTGAAATTGAAGCGCATGCCGAACAGGCACGTGATATTTCCCGCAAACGCCAACAGCTGCGTTTCACAATCACCATTCATTTACGCGATATTGCCAAAACAATTCAGGCAGCCTGTTTAGAGAACAGAGCTGGCGACTGGATAGGCCTTGCTGAGCGTTTACAAGCACTTTCAGGTCGCGTCGAGCGCAATGGTTCGATTGAAAATCTGACTGCGAGGGAACACGCACTGGGTATTTTGCGTCATGATGTGGAAAATCTATATGTTTCAATGCTTTCTGAGCCAGAAATGAGCGCCAGTGAGCATGAAATTGAGCACCACATTCAGAATTCAAATATAGAATATCTAGATAAAGATACCAACGATAAACCAGACATTACCAATGAACCAATTTTACCAGGCACCACCACCCATAAAATCAACAATAAAGCCTGCAATCCTGCAAAATCAGATACGTCATTGAAGGATATTCTAAGCGCATGCCCCCAAATTGCAGGTTATGCTGCGCGTGGTATCCACAACTGGGCTGATCTGATGATAACCGCAGGACATATTCGCTCTATGCTGGGGATTACTAATTCAGCATGGCAACAGGCCTGTTTCATCATGGGAGATATCAATGCAGCCATCACCATTGCAGCTATTCTTGAACGTTCTGAGACCATACATTCAGCTGGCGGATATTTACGAAAACTCACAGAACGCGCTGCAATCGGTCAGTATTCCATCAAACCCGTGCTTCGGGCGATAGAAAACACACGCCATTAAAGCGACAAGAGAGATGTGAGAGAGATAGTTGGCCTCTATCGCTCTCTAGTGCATTTCACTATCAAGTTGATAGGTATCACAATGCGAAAACTCTAAAATCTAGAGCTGTGATCCAACCTGAATGTTATCCGCTCTAAGTTATTGTTTTTACGCATTATCGTGGCCGCCCAATGATTCCATTGGACTACGAAATGCTCTAGTGTAAACAGCACTAAATACAACATAGCTCTGTAAGGTGATATGAAATGACGATAAAGCCTGCAATCAGAATTAAAACCAAAATTGCTCTGATCACAGTCATAGCTTTGCTACTGATCAGTTTTTTGGTCGGGCTTGGTAGCTGGCAGATACAAAGATATGGCTGGAAACAGGATTTAATCGCGCGTGTTGAGCAAAATATTCATGCTGCGCCGCGCAAAGCCCCGGAGAGTGGAGAATGGGCAGTCGCCGATAAAAAAGCGCTCGAATACAGAGCCGTTGAAGTGAGCGGGCAGTATTTGAACACTCAGGAGATTCAAGTTGGCGCTCTTACGGAAAAAGGCTCCGGCTATTGGATTTTAACGCCATTTCAACGGGATAATGGTGAAATTCTGTTTGTTAATCGTGGCTATGTTGTTACTGCAAAGCGCGATCCCGCAAGCCGTGCGTCAGGCCAGATTGAGGGCGAGACTGTGGTAACCGGCTTGTTAAGGCTCACAGAGCCTAAAGGGTTTTTTCTGCGCCAGAATAAGCCTGAACAGAACATCTGGTATTCTCGTGATACCCAAGCATTTGCCGAGAACTTGGGTTTAAGAAATGTGCTGCCATATTTTGTTGATGCGGATGCCAGCCAAAACCGCATTGACCGGCCAATAGGTGGCATGACGGTGGTAAAGTTCGCGGATAATCATTTAGCCTATGCTTTCACATGGTTCTCATTAGCTTTAATGGTGCTTGGGATGACAATTTATCTGATCTATTATGAAGTTCGCCGCAAGCGTAAATCCGATCAGGCATCTGAATAAACAACACCGGTATGTTTCATGTGAATCATACCGGTGTTGGATATATTAGAACTTATATGCAATACCAAGACGAACGCTGTTTGTAGATAATTTAAAATCACCAGTATCATTAAATACTGATTTTGATCCATAATCACTGTAACGATACTCGGTACGTAACAGCAAATTATTAGTTAGAGCGTAATCTAGACCAGCACCGAGTGTGTAACCAACTCTCGTAGTATTATCATCAGTGCTTATATATGGTGCTTCTTGAGCCAGATTGTTGTTCTTAACACCTGCTAAACTAACGCCGGCAGCTAAATAGGGTAAAGCACGGCCGTAATTGATACCAAACCGCATACGCAATGCTGCTTCCCATTGTAGTTGCGTGCTCCATATAAAATCCCTGTCATCCGGCGGTGTCGGTCCAAATTTTGTATAATGTGACTGCTTACTTAAATTCGTATAATTAACGTCGCCCTCAAGACCAAGTAAGTAATTATTAGAAAACTCCCAGTTATAACCGGCATAAATACCAGCGATTGGGCCGTTATTATTAACGGAAAAGTCTTGTTGGATGCTATTTTGATTCCAGTCGTAACCAATCTGCGCGCCAATATAAGCACCATTCCAGATTGATGCTTCATCATATGCCGGAGCTTCCGGGCTATGATAAATAACATCTGCTGCATAGGATGAGGTTACATTATTTGCAATAAATATAATAGATAACAACAATAATTTCTTCAATATAATCTCCTTTATACTTGAATAATTTAAGTATCGATTTTTAATTTCGGAAATAAATTAGTAAATCAACAACACAAAATATGTGATTTTATTCTTTTCTGTATCATGGATATAATTAAACATGAAATAATATCGTTTATTAAAATGAAAAACAGATATATTCATTTTATACGGATTGTAACTAGAGCGGGTCACGTCCAGGTTGGAACGCAGAGCTCGCTCTAGATTTTAGAGTTTTGCATTGTGATATCTTTCAAGTTGATTCAACTTGAAAGTGAAATGCTCTGGCTTGTATAATTTTACTGGTTTCAATCACGGGAAAGTGCTGCGACGGGATCAAGTTTTGAAGCGTTACGTGCCGGAAGAAAACCGAAACAAATACCAATCAGGCTTGAGCATATAAAGGCTGCAACGATCGAAAACGGTGAATAGATCAGCTGGAACGGCGTATTAAACATCTGGAACACCCAGCCGAAACTCATTGCTAATAGAATGCCTAGTAAGCCACCGATCAGACAGACCAGCACCGCCTCAATCAGAAACTGTTGTAAAATATCAGAACGACGTGCGCCAACGGCCATACGCACACCAATTTCGTTAATACGCTCGGACACTGAAACCAACATGATGTTCATCACACCGATACCGCCTACAAGCAATGATATCAAAGCGATTGCCGACACTAAAAGTGTTAAAGCCTGCGTTGTATTGGTAATGGTTTTACGGATATCGTCTGTATTCAGTATTGAAAAATCTTCGGAGCCATGACGCTGGATTAAAAACGTTTTCACGGCCTTCTCTGCCAGATCGGGCGCTGTATCATCGCTGATCCGCAAGGAGAGGCTGCGTAAGATCCGTGATCCGGTCATGCGAATCTGTACGGTTGTATATGGCAGATAAATTGAAAGACTGTCATTGGAGCCGAAACCTCCTTGTTCCGGCTGCACGATACCAACAACCCGTACTGGTACATTGTTCAGAATAATTATCTGCCCGATAGGACTGTCTGGTAAGTTAGCAAACAAAGTTTTGCGTGTATTCTCATCGATCACAGCCTCTAAAGCGATGTTATTGATGCTGTTTTTGTCAAAAAACCGCCCGGTCGCCAGCTTGCTGCCACGGGTAGTAAAATACTGATCACTGACACCCAGGATAAGCGCATTGGCCTCAACTCCGTTAAACTGTACTGTTGCGGACGTGTTGACGGTGGGAGTTGCGGCCATAATATAGGGTTGCTTAGACAGTTCATTGGCATCATCAATCGTCAGCGTGGTGATACGCCCCGCATATCTGTCACCAAAGCTTTTACCGGGATAAATATCAAGCGTATTGGTGCCAAGGTTACTGATCTGTTCAAGTACCTGTTTTTGCGAGCCCTTACCAAGGGCTACAACACAAACAACCGAGGCAATCCCAATGATAATGCCCAGCATTGTCAAAAAACTACGCAAGCGATGGGCATTCATGGAGCGCAGCGCCATCATAAATGCCTCGCTAAAGCGATCCATAGCCATGGCTAATGTTGATGAAGGGCCGATTGCGGGTACAGCAGCTGCTGTCATAGAAACTGCACGCAGATCACTGTCTGCTGGTCTTTCTCGTGTTGTATCCGAAATTATCTCGCCATCACTGATTTCAATAATCCGCTCTGCCCGCGCCGCCACATTGCGGTCATGGGTTACAATGATGATTGTTTTGCCTTCACTATGCAGCTCTTCGAGGATTTTGAGAACCTCTTCACCGCTATGGCTGTCCAGTGCACCAGTTGGTTCATCGGCAAGAATAACATCGGCATTGTTGATCAAAGCACGTGCAATTGATACGCGCTGCTGCTGCCCGCCTGAGAGCTGGCCTGGCCGGTGATGCGTTCTGTCTGCCATACCAAGCCGTTCAAGAATCTCGGTCGCGCGTTCCTGACGGCGCTCTCGGCTTTGGCCTGCATAAATCGCCGGTATCTCAACATTACCGACGGCCGACAATTCATTGAGCAAATGATAGCGCTGAAAAATAAACCCGAAATGCTCACGGCGCAATTCTGCAAGCTCGTCTGCTTCAAGATCCGAGGTTTCGCGGCCTGAAATAAAATATTTTCCCTCAGAAGGGCGGTCAAGACAGCCGAGAATATTCATCAGCGTTGATTTACCGGAGCCGGAAGCGCCGATAATTGCGACCATCTCACCTTGGCTGATCGTAAGATTAATATTTTTTAAGACTGTGGTAAAACCATCGCCGGACGGATAGTGACGATATAGGTTTTCAAGCGTAATCAGTGCTTTATCCATCACGTCAGAACCTGATGGAGCGACCGCGGCGATTGCGCGGTGTATCATTAGTTGTGCCGGTATGACTGGTGACTATTTTTTCGCCTTCGGTGAGGCCTGAGAGAATTTCAACCATCACCTTGTCATTAAGGCCGGTTTCAACGGGTTTTTCGGTTATGCTGCCATCCTTTTCCATGACGCGGACTGTATATTTACCATCCTCATCTGGGTCAGTAAGTGCGGAAGAGGGGATCAGTAAAACATTTTTAGCATTGCCGAGAATGATATGAATTTCAGCTGTCATATAGGTTTTTAAAACCCCATCGGGATTGGCAATGTTGAAAATGCCCTTGTAATAGATTGCGGAGGCAGTGGTACCGCTGCTGGCAGAGCTGTTGCCGCCAAAGCTTTTGTCGCTGACAATGGATTGCGGCGCCGGTTCCAGAATTTGCAACTTCGCCGTGTAGCGCTTGTCATTTTGACCGGGAATGGTGAAATAAAGCGCCTGACCCTCACGCACATTAACGACATCTGCCTCGGAAATATCTGCCTCAACCGTCATCGTATCAAGCTGGCCGATAATGGCAATTGTGGGGGCAGATTGTACAGCATTCACCGTTTGGCCTTCTTGCACAACGGTTGCCAGAATAGTGCCGTCAATAGGGGCGCGGATTTGTGTATAGCCGAGATTAGCCTCAGCGGTTTCAACCGCGATTTGAGAAACTACAATTTGTGCGTCGCTTAAGGCAATCTGCGCCTCAGCGGATTTTACAGCACTGACAGCTTTATCATAATCGGCTTTGGAAATGGCATTGCGCGCAATCATCTGCTGCTGCCGTTTCATATCCTGGTTGGCGAGAAGTAGTTTCGCTACTCTGTCTTCACGGTCGGCCTGATTGCGGATCAGCTCGGCTTGCGCTTTGCGCAGGTCGTTGTTCTGCGTTGTCGGGTCAATCTGCGCGATCAGATCATCTTTTTTGACCAGACGTCCTGTTGTAACATTCAGAGATAAGACCCGTCCTGAGGCCTGCGCACCAACAGCCACAAGTTTAGCGGGCTTCAGCGTACCAGTAGCCAGTACACTAGTTTCAATATCCCCTTTTCCGACTGTATAGGTCATGACTTGCGGTGCTTCATTTTTGAAAATATCCGCAGTATAATAATAAATGACGGTAGCAAGCGCTGCAAACAACAGCACCCAGATGATCCATTTTTTCTTGCGTGAACCGCGTTTTTTGATGGAGCTACCGGTCATTTATACCTCTTCATTCAGTCCTATAGTCACTGTATCTGGTTCAGGCTTTCACCTGCGCTTTGCTGCATATCAGCTTGGATGTGGTGTGCTGGTGACGAGATGTGGGCCCGTATAGGCATCCTGCACTTCCGGCTTATTGGTCATAATCGTGCCGTCCCAGCCGCCGCCAAGTGCTTTTTGCAGATTAATATAATCCTGCATCAGGCTGACCCTAATCTGTAGTAGGCTTTCTTCATTTGAATAGAGCGAACGCTCGGACGTCAAAAGATCAAGAAAGCTGGTTGAGCCATTTTCATATAATGTGCGCGAAAGATTGGCGGATTTTCGGTATGATTGGATCGCCTTTTGTACTTTGCCATATTTAATGCGCCGCTGATTAAGCGATACACTGGCGTTTTCAACTTCTTCCAATGCGGTCAGAATTGCTTTGCGATAGGCTATAAAGCTTTGATCACGGCTGGCTCTGGCAGCGTCTACAGCAGCATTTAATTGGCCGGCTTTAAAAAATGGCACAGTCAGGCTGGGACCAAAACCCCAGCTGATAGTTGAGCTTTTGCCCATATCGCCAATTTGCGCACCGGCGGTGCTGATATTGCCGGTCAGGCTGACACTAGGATAAAGCGCTGCCTCTTTAACCCCGATAGTGGCTGTTGAGCGGGCATAATTTCGCTCGGCTACACGCAAATCAGGCCGGTTCAGGAGTAGATCAGCGGGAATTCCGGTGGTAATCAGCCGGGGCACAGCTGGTATGGCTTTAGGCTTGTCTAAAAGCTGCGCAAGAGCTGTCGGAGCTTGTCCGGTTAAAACCGACAAACGATGCAGGCTCTTGGCGTAAGCGGTTTTAAGATCCGGAATATTGGCCTCTGTGGTGCTGGTCTGCCCTTCTGCATTGGCCAGATCTACCTCTGATATGTCGCCGGCATTAAACCTTGTACGGGTGAGGGCGGCCGTTTTGCGCTGCGAGGCAATTATCTGTTCGTTCAGGCTGATACGTGCCTGAACGCCGCGCAACTCAGCATAATTTGTTGCAATATCGCCAATCAGGGTTACCAGCACCGCATGCATATTTTCTTTATCCGCATCCAGCCCGTAACGCGCTGCTTCAACAGCACGATGATTGGCGCCGAATAAATCAAGTTCCCAACTGGTATTTAACCCTAAATTGAGACCGGTATTTTCTGCCATGCCGGGGCTTTTGGAACGTTTTGCGCTGCCTGATCCGGAAAGGTCAGGATAGAGCGTACCACCTGCTTGTTGATAAGCAGCACGGGATTCACGGATTTTGGCTTTTGCTGCGGCCACATCATTATTGCCTTGCACAGCCTGCTCGATCAGGGTGTCGAGCAACGGGTCGTTGAAGCGTTTCCACCATTGCGCCAGTTGTGCTGGCTTTGCAGGTGCTGCTTTTTGCGCACTCCAATGTGATGGTAACAAAGTTGACGGTGTTTGATAATCGGGCCCGACCGCAACACAAGCTGCCAGAGCCGGCAAGGTAATGGTCAATGTTGCCAGACGTATAAACAACACGGTCATGAAAGAGCAGCTTCCTTAAAATGTAAACAAATATACACTGGAACGTACCGGACGACTAATCGAACGGCAGTCTTGTCATAGCTTACCAATTAAAAAAAGTCAGAAATTGATATTTTTAGAAAGCTTACTGAATTGTAATAATTATTTGGATTTTTGCCGGTAATAACCAGTGGATTAACGCCAGCTTTAAAAGTTGTAGCTTATTACGAGCCTGATCAAGCTGTTGAGGCATGCAATTTAATACGGCTGATAATCAGATCGCTGGCGGTTAAAATATCGTGCGCTACAGCTGCTTCTGCCGCTTTCGGGTCACGATTTTCAATCGCTTCAACGATCTTGTAATGATCATCAATCATTGCGCGGCCGCCATGCTGATAGGCATCGGCAATCAGTGGCCCCATTTGCAGCCATAACCGGTTAACGATGGAGTTGAGCACTGGCATTGCAGCAATCTCAACCAATGCCGCATGAAAAATATGGTTCATCGCCAGAGCATCGCTCCAGTCATGATTTTTCATTGCCTTGTCCATGGCCTGGTCATTGTCTTTCACAAGCTTCCAGAGCCGGGCAATGTCCTGCTTGTTAGCATGTTCTGCAGCCTGTTTGGCGGCAAGTCCCTCAAGACGCACACGGATAGAGCGGATTTCCTCATAACGCGCCTGATCAAGCACCGGCACGCGGATATCGCGAGGAGTTTTCTGTACCAGAGCTTCATCCTGAATAAGCCGCAACAAGGCATCGCGCACGGGTGTAACACTGGTGCCAAGCGAGGCCGCGAGCTCGCGAATAGTCAGGCGGGTATTCGGCTCAAAGCGTCCGCGCATCAGTGCTTCTGATAGTTTACGATAGACAATTTCGCCGAGATTATGATGTTCCAGCGTCTGTAATTCTGAAATGCCATTCATGCAAGTTTGTTCCCCGCAATGCGTATATGCTGAAAAAATGTCAAATCATCATCATGAAAACAAATCATGATAGCTGTGGTATCTGTTCTTGATTAAGCCGTTTATTGTGACTGTCGCAACTAAATTCTGATCTTTGAGTCGTACTTGACAAACTATTATATTAAAAACATGATGCATCAAGATTGAGGTGGC
Organism: Pseudochrobactrum mosebachae; assembly: GCF_048914685.1. Lineage (GTDB taxonomy): Bacteria > Pseudomonadota > Alphaproteobacteria > Rhizobiales > Rhizobiaceae > Pseudochrobactrum. The sequence continues at coordinate 45,692 of NZ_CP128409.1, read as the reverse complement.
ATTTTGTTATTGCGTGTTCCAAAGATCAGTTTAACGCAGCTTCGGAAAGATTAGAAACCGGTTTTCCGGAAGCATCTGCGATCAGACAATAGACAGAGCGGTTTCCGGTTCAAAGGGAAAGACCGCTTTGGAGGAAACAGGGTAGGGAACTATGGACAAGCAGCCGAATTCACCTGAAGCACGCGATATTCAATATCATATGCATTCTTATACAAATGCGCGCCGCCATCAGGAAATCGGTCCGATGATCCTTGAAAAAGGCGACGGGATCTATGTCGAAGACAATAACGGCAAACGTTATATTGAAGGTTTGGCCGGCCTGTGGAGTGTGGGTGTAGGGTTCTCCGAGCAGCGTCTTGTTGATGCCGCAACCAAACAGATGCAGCAGCTGCCTTATTATCACAATTTCGGTCATCGTTCGCACGGCCCTGCTATTGATCTGGCTGAAAAGCTGGTCACTATGGCGCCTGTGCCGATGAGCAAAGCGTTTTTCACCAATTCCGGCTCTGAAGCCAATGATACTGCGATCAAGATGATCTGGTACCGCGCCAATGCCATGGGGCAGCCGCAGCGTAAAAAGATCATCAGCCGCAAGCGCGGTTACCATGGGGTAACGATTGCTGCTGCAAGCTTAACCGGCCTGCCAGCCAACCAGATGTCTTTTGATCTGCCGATTGCCGGTATTTTGCACACGTCATGCCCGCATTATTGGCGCGAAGCGCTGCCGGGCGAAACGGAAGAGCAGTTCACTGACCGTATGGCTGCTGATCTTGAAGCGATGATCCTTGCTGAAGGCCCTGAAACCATTGCAGCATTTATTGGTGAGCCGATCATGGGTGCCGGTGGTGTTGTGGTGCCGCCAGCCAGCTATTGGGGTAAAATTCAGGCGGTATTGAAGAAATATGATATTCTGCTGATTGCTGATGAAGTGATCTGCGGTTTTGGCCGTACCGGCAATATGTTTGGTACCGAAACCTATAAAATGCAGCCGGATATTATGGTTTTCTCCAAGCAGCTGTCATCGTCTTATCTGCCGATCTCGGCACTTGTGGTCAATGACAAGGTGTTTGAACCGCTGGCAGATGAAAGCAACCGTATCGGTACATTCGGTCATGGTTATACCGGTGGTGCACATCCTGTTGCGGCAGCGGTCGCGGTAGAAAACATTAAGATTATCGAAGAGCGTAATCTGGTTGAAAACGCCCGTGAAGTCGGCGCGCATATGCAGAAGCGTCTGCGTGAGTTTTCCGGTCATCCGCTTGTGGGTGAAGTGCGCGGCGAAGGGCTGATTGCTGCTGTTGAACTGGTTGGCAATAAAGAAACCAAAGAGCCGCTTGAAAAAGCTGGTAATCTTGGCCTGATGGGCAATGCTGCCATGCTCAGACATGGTGTGATCTGCCGTAATATGCTCGACACAATCGCTTTCTGCCCGCCGCTTATCATCAATGAAAAGCAGGTTGATGAAATGGTTGGAGCTTTGGAAAAAGCGCTGGATGATGTTTCGGCTGAAATCAAAAAATAAACTCTACGACGACATTCAATAAGACAAATATACGGCGCATGGACAAGTATCCATGCGCCGTTTTTTTTCGATTTTGAAACACCAATTTCTTGTGTTTTTTCGTAGTTTTTTACTGTTATTCACACAAAAATTATGATTCTGACCGTGTTTGAATCAAGAAGCTGGAAATTTTTATAGTCTCAGGGTATTGAAGTTAACAGTACTTTACTCAGGGGGGACACTATGGCTTACTTTCCAACGTGGCGTTTAACTGATAACGCCATTGTATTGCCTGATGAACGGTTGCCTGCTGCTGCTGCTGTACCTATGGGTATTCAGCATTTGCTTGCTATGTCCGGCTCCACAATTGTGGCGCCGTTGATTATGGGTTTCGACCCCAATGTTGCGGTGTTCTTTTCCGGTATCGGCACCTTGCTGTTTTTCCTGATCACCGGTGGTCGGGTTCCAAGCTATCTCGGCTCTTCCTTTGCGTTCATCGCGGTGGTGATTGCTGCAACCGGTTATTCCGGCAGCGGCGCTAATCCGAATATCGGTGTTGCTCTTGGTGGTATTATCGCCTGTGGTGCAGTTTATGCACTGATCGGCCTGATCGTTATGGGGGCGGGCACGGGCTGGGTTGAAAAACTGATGCCACCGGCAGTGACCGGTGCGATCGGTGTGGCGATCGGGCTTAATCTTGCGCCGGTTGCGGTTAGCCAGCTGAAGGGCTCGCATGCCCATATTATCATCGCTTTGCTGACGGTATTATGTATGGCAGTAATCTCTGCCTACGGGCCGCGCTCCACGCGCCGTGTTGCGGTGTTGCTGGCCTTGGTGTTCGGCTATTTGCTGGTGCTGATTTTCGGCAACGGCGTAGGTCTGGTGCCTGGCATTAACTTTGCTGCTGTTGGTGAGGCGGCTTGGTTTGGCCTGCCGCATTTTGTTAAGCCTGAATTTACCTGGCCGGCCATGACGTTGATTGCGCCGGTGGCGATTGTTCTGGTTGCTGAAAATCTTGGTCATATTAAAGCTCTTGGTTCTATTACCGGCCAGAATATGGATCGTTATATTGGCCGCGGCTTTTTTGCCGATGGTCTGGCAACTATGATTTCCGGTTCCGGCGGTGGTACCGGTGTAACCACTTACGCTGAAAATATCGGCGTTATGGCGATGACCAAGGTATATTCAACACTGATCTTTGTGATCGCTGCAGTTGTGGCTCTGGCGCTGAGCATGTCGCCAAAATTCGGTGCTATTTTGCAAACCATTCCGGCACCGGTGCTGGCGGGGCTTGCGGTTTCGGTGTTTGGACTGATTGCATCAGCCATGGCGCGTATCTGGGTTGTGAATAAAGTAGATTTTGCTGACCCGCGCAATCTCTTCACGGTTGGTGTGGCGCTGATTTTCGGTGCCGGTGATTTCACCATCAATATTGGTGATTTTGCTCTGGGTGGTATCGGTACCTCAACACTGGCAGCACTGGTACTTTATCAGCTGCTTGGTATTGGTCGCCGCGACACAGCCTGACGCAAAAAATCTCTGAAATTTAAAGGCTCCGGAAAACAAGTTTCCGGAGCCTTTTTTATGCGCAGTCAGCCGCCTATAAAGCAAAGTTTACAGGAATAGTTTTCCGCAGTGGTTGCAGCCGCCGCTATAATTTGAGTATATCGTGGGTAAGGCTTTGGGGTTTGTATTTTTGAGGAAATATACAACTCCGTGATGAAGGAGCCTGAGCATAATGGGAGTGAAATATGAACGGTGCTGATAGCCTTTGCGACACATTGCTGGCGCATGGTATTGATGTTTGCTTTGCCAATCCTGGCACATCGGAAATGCATTTTGTAGCAGCGCTTGATCGCAAGCCGCAGATGCGCTGCGTGCTGGGGCTATTTGAAGGTGTGGTTACCGGTGCCGCCGACGGTTATGGCCGTATGGCCGATAAACCGGCTGCAACTTTGCTGCATCTGGGCTCGGGTCTGGGCAATGGTGTAGCCAATCTGCATAATGCCAAACGTGCTAAAACTCCGATCGTTAATATTGTTGGCGATCATGCTACCTATCATCTTAAATTTGATGCGCCTCTGACCAGTGATATTGAATCGCTGGCACGTCCGGTTTCGGGCTGGGTAAAAACTTCGAAATCGTCCAATGATATTTCTGCTGATACAGCTGAGGCTTATGCAGCGGCCTGCAATGCACCGGGGCAGGTTGCCACGCTGATTTTGCCTGCTGATACAGCATGGAGTGAGGCACCGCAGCAGATTGTGCAGCCATTGCAGCGGCCTGATCGTCGCAAAGTTACGCAGGAAGCGGTGCGTGAGGCTGCAAAAGCACTGAATAATGGCAAAAGAACACTGATCCTGCTAGGCAATCTTGCCCTGCGCGCCGGTGCGCTTGAAATTGCCAGCCGTATTGCGCAAGTGAGCGGTGCGCGCATTCAGGCGCAGCAATCCAATGGCCGTATTGAGCGCGGAGCAGGGCGCGTGGCCATTAATCGCGTATTATACCGTGTTGATGATGCGCTGGCGGATCTGGCCGAGTTTGAACAAGTGGTGCTGCTCGGCGCTAAAATTCCGGTGGCTTTTTTCGCTTATCCGGGCAAACCAAGCACATTTTTGCCTGGCGATTGCGTGGTTGTTGATTATGCAGGCGAGGCTGACGATCAGCTTTATGCGTTGCAGGCATTGGCAGATGAGCTCAATATTCCGTCCTCTGTGCAGCCGCAGCTTAATCAGCGCGGTGAAAAAATTATGCCGACCGGTGAGCTTGATGATGACAAAATCAGCGTGATGATTGCGGCATTGCTGCCTGAAAATGCGATTATTGTTGATGAATCAATCACATCAGGCCGTGATATGTTTCAATTGACCCATGCATCAGCGCCACATGATTTTCTGCAGCTCACAGGCGGGGCAATTGGTATTGGTCTGCCATTGGCAACCGGTGCGGCAGTTGCCTGCCCGGATCGTCAGGTGGTAGCGCTGCAGGCTGATGGCAGCGGTATGTATACAATGCAGGCATTGTGGACACATGCCCGTGAAAAGCTCAACATTATCACCGTGATTTTTGCCAATCAGCGCTATGCAATTTTGCATGGTGAATTGCAAAATGTTGGTGCCGGTGCGCCGGGCCGCAATGCGCAGCGTATGTTTGATCTGGTTGAACCGACGCTGGATTGGGTGAGCCTTGCCAAGGGCGTTGGCGTTGAAGCAGCCCGCGCCACAACGGCAGAGCAGTTTGCCGATCTGTTTATTGCTGCCAGCAAACGCAAAGGCCCGTTTCTGATCGAAGCCATGATTTAATCCGGCTACGCTTAAATCATCTGCACAGTTTACACCCCTGCTTTCACAAGGCAGGGGTGTTTTGCTGTCTAGAGCGGATTACGTCCCGATTGGATCACAGCGCTCGCTCTAGATTCTCGTTTTATCGCATTGTCATATCTATCAAGTTGATTCAACTTGATAGTGAAATGCTCTAGGCGCCGTATGGCACCCAGATATTTTTAACCTGCACGGCACGGCGCAGATAATCGCGCCCTTGTCCTTGTGTTTTATCCAGCCAGTTGCGCTGGCGGCCATTATTGACCCATGTGGCTTTGAGATTGCCGGTTGAGGCTTTTTCAACCATGGTACTGCCGGCAGCGGAGCCGGAATACCAAAGTGCTGCAACATCATCATGGTCTGCCAGCGTTTTGGCGAGCACATCCCGCTCACCGGTCACAATATTGATCACACCTGCCGGAACATCCGATGTTTCCAGCAACTGATAAAACAGGCCGGCAAGCAACGGATGACGGGTTGAAGGAACCGCCACAACACGGTTGCCCATAGCAATCAGCGGCAAGACCAGAGATACAAATGACAGTAGTGGCATTTCATCGGAGCAGATAACACCGACTGTACCCCATGGCTCATTCATTGCCAGCGTGACATGGCGGGATTTGGTTGCATGCACTGCTCCGTCAAACTTGTCTGCCTGCGCAGCATAGTAGAAAATCCTCCGCGTGCAGGCGTCAAATTCTTCCTCGGCCTTTTTCAGCGAAGTACCGGTGCTTTGCACCAGCAGTTCAACAAATTCCGCACGGCGATAGTCGAGATTTTCAGCCAGATAATACAGTATCTGTGCACGGTTATGCGCGGTTGCGCTGCCCCATGCAGAGGCTTTTGCTGCCGCCTCAACCGCATTGCGGATATCTTTGCTACTGCCGATACCGGCTTCACCAATCACCTGATTATCTTTGCCAAACACTGAATAGCTTGCACCACCATCAGGACGCGCCTGCTTGCCTCCGATATAATTCTTCATTGTGCGGTCAATATTGGCGGAAGTGGCGGGTTTGATGATCTGATCTGCCGCAGGCAGTGCCGAGATTTTGAATGTGTCATTTTCCGTAAGTGGCAGGGCTTTTTCCCAATCACTGACCAAATATTCATAGAGCCCTTCACGGGCGCCTTCACGGCCAAATCCGCTCTCGCGATAGCCGCCGAAACCGGCGCCGGCATCCAGCATATTGGTGCAGTTAATCCACACCACGCCAGCTTTGACACCGGCTGCAATATCTAGCGCGGTATTGATATTTTCAGACCAGATTGATGCCGCCAAGCCATAGGCTGTGTTATTGGCCAGTGCTACCGCCTCTGCAGGGGTGCGAAATGTGGTTGCCGCCGCAACGGGCCCAAAAATCTCGACCTGACAAACGGTTGATGCCTGATCCACATCGGTGAAAAAGCCCGGTGCAATATAATTACCGCTGGCAGGTAAAGCAGCAGGCGCCTGCCACAGCGTGCCGCCTTCTTCAACGCCTTTGGCGATCAGCGCTTTGATACGTTTAACCTGTGTTTCAGAAACAATGGCACCAATATCAGTGGATTTATCGAGCGGGTCACCAATGCGCAGTGTTTCCATACGCTTGCGCAATTTGGCATAAAAGCGTTCGGCAATACCTTCCTGTACCAACAGGTGTGAGCCAGCGCAGCAAACCTCGCCCTGATTGAACCAGATGGCATCAACCACACCTTCAACCGCGCTGTCGAGATCAGCATCTTCGAACACGATGAACGGTGATTTACCGCCAAGTTCGAGTGACAATTTCTTACCCGAACCGGCAATTTGCGCGCGTATAATCCTGCCGACATTGGTTGAGCCGGTAAAGGCAACCTTGTCGACATCCTCATGGCCACAAATCATAGCGCCGGTTTCGCCATCGCCATGCACGATATTGACCACACCTGCAGGCAGGCCGATTTCATGGCAAATTTGCGCAAAAGCAATTGCGGTAAGCGGGGTAAGATCAGCGGGCTTGAGTACCACCGTATTACCGGCAGCAAGTGCGGGTGCAATTTTCCATGCCAGCATTAACAGCGGAAAATTCCACGGGATCACCTGTCCGCAAACGCCAACCGGTGAAAAGCCCTGAAACTCGTCTTCGACCATCTCGGCCCAACCGGCATGATGATAAAAATGGCGCACCGCCAGCGGCACATCAATATCGCGGCTTTCACGGATCGGTTTGCCATTATCCATGCTTTCCAGCACCGAAAAAAAGCGCTCGCGCTTCTGGATATGGCGGGCAATCGCATAGAGATATTTGGCGCGCTGATGGCCGGTAAGCTTTGACCATGGTGCAAAGGCTGCCCGGGCAGCTTGCACCGCCGCATCAATATCGGCTTCAGTACCTTTAACAATCTGCGCCAGTTGCTCACCGGTTGCCGGATTGTGAACGCCAATCAGTTCATGCTCAGCAGTATCGGTAAACTGACCATTGATAAAATGACCAAAACCTTGGTGCTGATTTTTCAACCATAGTAAAACATCGCCATTGGCTTCAGGGGAGGGACCATATTCCATCGTGTCGAGAATATCCTTGATCTGTACCATTATACTACCCTTATGCTGCCGCATGACGTGAAGCGCTGGCATAGCGGCCGGTCACAAAATGCTCTAATTGTCGTTCAATATCGCCAAGCATTGATGAGGCGCCGATGCGAAACAGATCAGGCTTGAGCCAATCTGCGCCCAGCTCTTCTTTCATCATTGAGAGCCATACGAGTGCTTCTTTAGCGGTACGCAAACCACCTGCCGGTTTAAAGCCGACACTCTGGCCGGAGCGCTCCCCATAATCGCGCAATGCACGTATCATGGTCAGGCTGACCGGCAAGGTTGCATTCACATCTTCTTTGCCGGTTGAGGTTTTGATAAAATCCGCCCCCGCCTGACAAGCAATCATGGAAGCCTTGTAAACATTGGTCAGCGTTTGCAAATCACCGGTCGCAAGAATGGCTTTCATATGCGCTTCGCCACAGGTTTCGCGCATCACTGCAATTTCATCATAAAGCGCTTGCCAGTTCTGGGTCAAAACATGCTCGCGGGTGATCACAATATCAATCTCACGCGCACCTTCACCTACTGCATAGCGGATTTCTTGCAGCCTGATGTTTAAAGGGGTCAGACCCGCAGGAAAACCGGTCGCCACAGAGGCAACGGGAATAGTGGTGCCTTGCAGCGCCTTAACCGCATGGGGTACCATGGTCGGGTATACGCAAACCGCACCGGTGGTCAGATTGTAATCGCCAAGCCCCAATCCTTCGAGAATATCCTGCCGGATCGGCTGTTTAGCTTTGGCACATAGGCGGCGCACACGACCCTCGGTATCATCGCCGGCAAGAGTTGTCAGATCGATGCACTCAACGGCGCGGATTTGCCATGCTGCCTGATAAATCTTTTTGACCGAGCGTCGGGCGGGCAGGGTGGCCGCCCGCCGTTCAAGCGCTGAGCGGTTAACGCTGATATCGTCAAACCAGTCTGGTTGCAGGGCTGTACCGCTGTTTCGGGAATGCGCTGTGATCATTTTTGTGTCCGTTTGTCATTGTCTGCCGCGTATGAGTGTCGATCATTTGTAAAATATGGATAGTGGTTAAAGCAAATTAATATGCTTATTGCTGTTATTATAGGTGTTGGCGGCACATCACTGGCACCAAATATATGCTTCTCTCCTGTGCTATTACAAAATATTTTAAAATATACACTTGCAGTGCCATACGGAGAGCTGCGTGCGAGCTACGTAAATCATCAGCTTAACATTATTTGGTTTTGCTATATTAATGAGTATCTGGCCATTTTTATTATAAAATACAGTGATACGGATAGATTAAATTAATAATATAAAGCAGTTATTATTAATAAATGTATGTGTAATTGATTTTATATTGTTATTTTAAGTTGACGATATTTTATTTGAATTTTTAAATCAAAAAATCAATTCTTTGAAAGACCAGTCATCATTATTATTGTAAACTAAGTATTAATATTTTTATATTTGCTGCGCTTTTAATTATTTATATTTATTTTTGAATATTTATTCAAATTAAGGGTAATGTTACATGAGAGAATACTACGCTCTTAATGATGGCAATGTTTTTACAGTGAAAAACCGGATAAGCAAATATGCTTCATTTTTAGTTGTGGTGCTGACTACCATATTTCGCTTTGTAATATCGGACCCAGTTTTGGCTGCCAGCGGCGGTAGCGGGATTGTCAACACTGTTGGAGCCGGTGCTCCTCCTTATTCAAATGGCGGTATAGGTGGTGTTGATGGAACAGCGGACGTTGCGCGAGGGCAAGATGGCTTTTTTGATGGCATAACATCTGGTGGTGGTGGTGGTGGTGTTGATCTTACGACTGGTCATGGTGGAGCAGGTGGTCGGCAAAAAATAAAAGGAACCGTCAGCAATGCTCCTGATGCAGCCACCAGAGAAGGTGATCACGGCGGTTTTAATCAGATAGATGCGGGATTAAATGGTGGTGATGGAGAAAATGGCGGAAATGGTATTGGTGGTGCTGGCGGTAGCGCAGCAGTCAGCACTAATCAGGATGTTACAGTAAGCGGCACAGGCATTATAATTGGTGGAAAAGGTGGTTCTGGCGGCGCATCTTCTGGCGGCGGCGGCGGCGGCGTTGGAATTTTCAGCTCCGCTAATGTGATTGTGAACTCTCATGGAAGTGTAACCGGCGGTGGCGGCGGAAATGGCACTGGTTTTGGCGGCGGCGGCGGTGGTGCAGCGGCCGTTGTATTTATTGGTGCAGGAACTTTAATGAATGAGGGCGCGTTGCTTGGCGGAGTAGGCGGAAATGCGCGTGTTGTTTTGCACAGTGCTGCTGGTGGCAGTGGGGGTGAAGGTGTCCTGTTCACCAATGGCGGTACTGTCATCAATCATGCAGGCGCTTCTATTACTGGCGGTGCCTTCGGAACAAATGGCACAAACATTGCTAATTTTGGTGTTGAAGCATCCAAGGGCGGTGCGGGCATTAAAGGTGCGAATGTATCTGTGGTGAACGCAGGCGCGATTAGCGGCGGCAATACATCTGCCGGCAGCATAGCGGATGCAATTACCTTTACGGGCGGCACCAACTTACTGGAGATTTGGGGCTCATCCATTATTGATGGAAATGTTCAAGCTTTCAGCTCTGCAGATAGATTTATTCTTGGCGGCGCTGATAACGGCACGTTTGATGTGACTGATATTGGTGATATTGCTCAATATCGGGGTTTTGGTAATTTTGAAAAGACCGGCGCTAGCACATGGACGCTGATTGATACAACTGATGCAGTGACACCGTGGGTCTTGAGCGGCGGCACATTATCAACCGCCGCTGACGGCAGTCTGGGTGATGTTTCAGGCGGACTGACCTTAAATGGCGGCACACTGCAAACCACTGATAGTTTTGCTATGGACCGCAACATCAGCCTGATAAATGCAGGCGGGACTCTGGATACGGTTGCCAATAAAACGCTCACCATCAACTCTATTATTGACAATACTGGAAGCTTGACAAAAACCAGTGCAGGCACATTGATCCTGACTGCAGATAATAGCTATACTGGCGGCACAATCATCACCGGTGGCAGTTTACAGCTGGGTAATGGCGGGGCATCTGGTTCTGTCAAAGGCAACATCACCAACAATGGTGTGCTGAACGTCAACCGTAACAATAGGTTGACAATTGCCGGCACGGTGAGTGGTGACGGGTCTTTGAACCAGGCGGGTACCGGAACGACTGTTCTGACCGCAGATAATAGCTATACCGGCGGAACCACGATCAGCGGCGGTATTTTGCAGTTAGGTGATGGTGGTTCTTCAGGTAGCATTACGGGGAATGTGGCGAATAGTGGTGCGCTGGCTTTTAATAGGGCTGACAAGCTTATATTTGCAGGCATGATTTCTGGCAGCGGCGAAGTCCATCAGCTGGGTGCAGGCACAACTCTGCTAACAGGCGTGAATACTTACGCTGGACAAACAGTAATTGATGCTGGAACTCTGTCTGCTGGCGGTGAGAATGTGTTGAGTGCTAGCTCCGCTCATTCAGTTGCAAGTGACGGCATACTTGACCTTGCAGGAAATAACCAGACAATTGCTGCACTCGCACATGCTGGCACGGTGCGCTTGGGCGGCGAGGGGAGTAGAGTGGGCGCTGTTCTCACCGTTACCGGTGACTACACTGGTAATAATGGGACTATCATTTTTAATGCCGTTTTGGCGGATGATGCATCCGATACAGATCGTTTGATTATTAAGGGTGATACTTCTGGATCTACAAATCTAATTGTAAGAAACATCAAATCAAGCGGTGGTGTGACGACTGAAGGCATAAAAATCATTCAGGTTGGCGGTACATCTGACGGCGTGTTTTCTTTGCGGGGCGATTATGTGCTTGATGGTGATCAGGCTGTTATCAGCGGGGCTTATGCCTACAGGCTCTATCACAATAGCATGAGTGATCCAAAGGACGGCGATTGGTATTTGCGCTCTACACTTAAAGACATGCCAACAACGCCTACAGAGCCTACGGAACCTAATGAACCGGGCTCGCCACTCTATAATCCTGCCGCTCCTGTTTATGAAGCCTATGCGAGCGTGTTGCTACACCTGAATAGCGTTTCTACCTTGCAGCAACGTGTCGGAAACCGCTATTGGAATGGTACTACTAATGCTCAGTTGAACGGTCAAAGCGAAACTAGTGAGACTGTACCGGCCATATGGGGGCGTGTTGAAGCGGCTCATTCAAAATTTTTACCCAAAGCCTCAACCAGCTCAACCGATTACAATATTGATATTTGGAAGATGCAGGCGGGACTGGACGGGCTGCTTTATGAAAGCGCCGGCGGGAAACTGATCGGCGGCATTACTGTTCACTACAGCACTGCAACAGCTGATGTAAGTTCAGTATTTGGCCATGGTAAAATTGACATGAATGGTTATGGCTTTGGCAGCACACTGACATGGTATGGCCAGAATGGTTTCTATGTCGACGGACAGGCGCAGGCGACGTGGTATAAGAGTGACCTTTTTTCACACGATGCTAATCAAGCTCTGGCCAATGGCAATGATGCATTCGGTTATGTTTTCAGTGCTGAAACTGGCCAACATTTTGATCTGACCCAGAACTGGGTTCTGACACCGCAGGCGCAGCTTACCTATGCATCGGTTGACTTTGGTAGTTTTACAACAGTGTTCAGCGCAGGAAATGCTAACATTTCACTTGTGAAGGCGGATAGTTTGAGAGCACGTCTTGGAGTTTCAGCAGATTACCAAAATACCTCGCTTAGCTCTGATGGCAAAAAAACACGCACGAATGTTTACGCCATTGCCAATTTCTATCATGAGTTTCTCGATGGTACGGATGTCACTGTTTCAGGTGTGAGTTTTGCCAGCAAAAACGACCGTATATGGGGTGGCATTGGCACTGGTGGCAGTTATAACTGGGCGAATGATAAATATTCGATCTATGGCGAGGTTTCACTCAATACCAGCCTGTCCAATTTTGCTGACAGCTACAGCATTAACGGAACGGCAGGCTTTAAAGTCGCGTTTTGAATAGAGAAAGCATCTGATATAATACAGTTCATCTGTCACTTTGGATTTTAAAATCTTGGGGCATTTATACAGATGCTTTCATTTACAATGCGTACAAGTTACTGCACCTTTACGCGGGCATGCAAACGTAGCGCCAGCACTGCCGCCAGCAGTGAGAACCAGACTTGTCCGCGCGGCGTAAAAAATGGTGATTCCAGATTTGCATAGAGCATCATGAAAACCCAAATCCGCAAATACATCAGAGCCAGCGCCGGATCATTGCCGGTTTTCTGGCTGCGGTGATAGTCCAATAATGGACAAAACAGCATCCAGACCATAAACAGACCAGTGCCGATCATGCCGGTTGTCATGATAAGATTGAGATAGCCATTATGGGCATGTCCGGCTGTTGCCGCCCAAGTTTCAATCTCGTAACCGCCATTCACCAGGTTGGACATCCCCCAGAAGCTATCAAAACCATTGCCAATCCATGGATGAGCGCGCATTTGCTCCAGTACGAACACCCAGACTTCGGTACGTCCGGTGAAACTCGGGTCAGTGATAAGGCTGCTCACAAAATCTTTGATATCAGAATTTAAGACTGTGCCGACGGTTAAAACTGCCATCAGTACCACGGGTACGAGAAAAACCAGCAGTTTGAGCGTAAGAAAACGGCTGTAACGCACTGCCTGTGCAATTAACAGCGCAACAATGATCAGACCGATTGAGGTTTTATTATTTGAGTAAAATAAAAATATTGTTGCCAGAATAATATTGAATAATGGCAGCCATATATCTTCTTTGCGCAATAGATACAAATTATAGATGATAAGAACAATCATGGCAGGGCCGGCGATGTTTTTATGCGAGAAATGACCGCGCCATGAACCGGCATTTACCAGCTCCAGCACTTCTGCGCTGTTGTGAATGGAAACGCCGGGCATGAATATCACCCCGAAATAGGATAGCAGCAGAACAAAAAGGCTGAGATATTTGATCATCCGCTGAAAATGCTGTGCATTGAGTGGCAATAACACCCATGCCATTGTTGTTACTGTGACTGTCATGCTGAACACGTAACGTCGAAAGGCTATGTCGGAATATTCCGAGGCTAACACAGTTAAAAATTGCCATGCTAAAACTGCAATCAGCCATGGCGACAGCATTTTTACTGCAATTTCACGGTTTGCCAGCAGGTAGATGCCTGAAATAAAAAACAGTAACAAAGAAATAATTTGCTGCAGGGAGTTACCCTGTTCTTGGGCAAGCAAAACAGAAGGGTCGCGTAAATCCATAAATGGTGTGACTGTCACCCAGAACAGCATAAAAATCAGGATAAACAGGATTGTTTTGCCTGTATTGTTCACTGTGTCCCCCGATTTTCTGCATATTTTACCATGCATTTGGCCTTTAAGCCGTTTATTGGCCGGCCAATGTCCCTCCGCTTTATTTAAATGCAATATCTTTATATTTTGTATGCGCTGCGCTCAGCTCGCTTTTGGCCAGCGCAATTGTGCCTGTAGACCCTTGCGATCGCTGCGATTGCGCAGGCTGAAAGCAACACCGATGCGTTTGGCGGCGATATCAACAATTGTCAGTCCGAGGCCGGTGCCCGTCTGGCTCTTATTGCTGCCACGGTAAAAACGGGTGGTGAGCAGCGCAATTTCGTCTTCTGCAACCCCTGCACCGCTATCCTGTAGCAATAATCCGGTTGTACCATCAGTCGTTACGAGCGGTTGCCAGTCGATCGCCGCACCTTCGGGCGAGTAATGCGTGGCGTTTTCATACAGGTTTCGTAAGATCAGGGTCAGCGTATTGCGGTCGGTTTCAATCAGGCTATCGTAAAGCGCAGGATCGATTTTATTGTTGAGCTTTACGCCGGCCACCGGATTATGGGCAATGATCTCTTCAACCATTTGACCGAGATTAACGGTTTCCAAACTAAGCGGGGTGGCATCAGCATCGAGCTTGGCGAGCGCCAACAACTGGCGAACCAGACGAGTGGTGCGATCCACTGAAAACAGAATTTGTTGCAATGCGCCTTCTCTGATTGCGGGATCAGCGGCCGCCAGTGCAATCTGCGCCTGTGTTTTGAGACCGGCAAGTGGCGTGCGCAATTCATGTGCAGCAAAAGCGGTGACCTCGCGCTCGTGGCGCCGTGCAGCTTCTACCTTATCGAACAAGCCATTGAGTGCATCAGCGAGTGGTTTAACTTCAGAAGGAATATCGGTGGTTTGCAACGGGCGCATATCATCGGCACCCTTTTGCCGCACAGTACCGGCAAATCCGTGTAAAGGGCGCAAACCCCGCCCAAGGCTCACCCATATCAACAGTCCGAGCAGCGGCAAAATCAGAATAATCGGGGCAATCAGCCCTTTAACCAGATCACTCACCAAACGGTCGCGTAGCCCCAGCCTGTCGGCAACAATAATGCGTACGGCTTTGGTTTCATCGACAATAGCATAAACCCGCCAGAGCTCACCATCGACGAGTTCATTTGAAAAGCCGGTTGTATTACCGCTCATTTTAATATCAGGAGCAGCGGTCGAGCTGCCAACCAGTTGCCCGTCAAGCGACCAAATCTGGCATGAGAGATAACGGCCATAATTACCATGCTCATGTGGCAGACTGATTGCTCTGGCTGTGCTCATAGCCGGTGTGTTGCCGAGCAAGGAATGCACCATGCGTGCCGCTTCCTGCAGGCGGGTGTCAAAAACTTTTTCCAGCTGGTTATGGCTGTTAAAATAGGTCCAGACTACCGCAGAAGCCCAGATGATACCGGTGGCGGCAACCAGAATAACAAACAATCTTTTACGCAGCGAGGTCATGTTGTTACCCGCATGCGATAGCCAACGCCACGCACGGTTTCAATAGTTTCTTTGCCGATTTTGTTGCGCAGATTATGTACATGTACTTCGACAGTGTTACTCTCAATCTCTTCCTGCCAGCCGTAGAGTCTGGCCTCAATATCGCTTTTTGAGCGAATAATGCCCGGCCTTTCCATTAATGCTGACAACACAGCAAATTCACGGCGTGACAACGCAATACGCTGGCCTTTGACCATGGCGTTGAGATTGGAGGGGTCAAGCTCCACATCTCCGGCAACCATCACCGCTTGCGCACGCCCTGCACCGCGCCGTGCAATGGCACGCACCCGTGCGGCCAGCTCGTCGAGATCAAAAGGCTTGCCCATATAATCATCGGCGCCGCTGTCGAGGCCCGTAATCCGATCAGAGGTTTCGTCAAGCGCCGTTAGCAGTAGTACCGGCGTGGTATCCTTACCGGTACGCATAGTTTTCAGCACATCGAGCCCCGAGCCGTCCGGCAGCATCAGATCCAGCACGACGGCATCAAAACTGGAGGCGGCAAGTGCTGCCAGCGCATCGGTACATGTCATGACCTGATCAACAGTTGCTCCCGCCAACCCAAGACCGACTTTGAGGCCGTTCGAGAGCACCGGATCATCTTCCACTACCAGAATACGCATTTCAGTCTCCAGTTCCGCGTTTCAATAAAACACGGTTTATGCCCACATGATCCATGATTATATCAAATCTATGATTTTCCAGATCGACGCTTTTCATATATGTATCATCATGCCTGTGCTGCCTTAAGCCTGACTTAAGGTCGCCAGATAGTATATGCGCACTCTCACAGCGCACCATATTTGATTTGAGATAGATGGTGCGTAAGCATAACAGGTTCAGATGTTTCGATTATTTTACCGGCAGTTACTCTGCTTTGCTTTTATCAGTTTGTTTTCTACATCTCTTGTTGCACCGGTAACGGTAGCGCAGGCGCAGATTATGCGTACGGCTGAAGAGGTGATGCAGCTCCATGTTTCGCGGGACAATAAAGACGGTTTGCAACTGCAATGGACGGTCGCGCCCAATGTCTACATCTATCGGGATAAAATTGCCGTTGAAATGCCTGATGGTTCACCGATCGCAAGTGATGTATCGGAAGGTGTAATTAAAGACGATATAAATTTTGGCAGTACGGAAGTGCTGTTTAACCGCGCGCTGGCAAGAGTGTCGGTTGATAATTTACCCAAGACCGGTTCTGTGCTGGTGCGTTGGCAGGGCTGTGAAGAAGACAGCATTTGTTATCCGCCGGTCACAAAATCGGTCGATTTACAAAGTTTGCAGATTTCAAAAGTAGCGCTTGGCTTTGGTAATTTCGCTGCGGCACCGCAGCTTGATCTGGATGCAACAGAACCGGCACAAACGCAAAGTTCAGCACTGACGGGCAGCGGTGTTGCACAGAGTGCAAACCAAGCCACTGGCCAAGCCATAAACCAACCCGCTGGCCAATCCATTGGCCAAGACTCAGATCAAAGCGATGATCTCAGTGCCGTGCTTAGTTCCAATCTTGGTCTGATGCTGGCTGCTTTTTTTGGCTTTGGTTTGTTGCTGGCGCTCACACCTTGCGTTTTCCCGATGATTCCGATCCTCTCCGGCATGCTGGCACGCTCCGGGGATAAGCTTTCGGCAGGGCGTGGTTTTGTGCTGTCTTCAGCCTATGTGATTGCTATGGCAGGCGCTTATGCGGTACTCGGCTTTGCGGCATCATGGTCCGGTTATAATTTGCAGGCAGCATTACAAACGCCCTATGCGCTCGGCTTTATGGCGCTGATTTTTGTACTGCTGGCTTTTTCGATGTTCGGTTATTACGAGCTGAAACTACCGGCTGCATGGACCAGTTATTTTAACCGCCATACATCGGGTGGCAATGGCGGTGCGATTACCGGTGCGTTGCTGCTCGGCTTCGGCTCAGCGCTGATTGTTGGTCCTTGTGTCACACCGCCGCTTGCTGCCGCGTTGCTCTATGTGGCTAAAACCGGTGATGCTCTGCGCGGTGCGTCTGCGCTGTTTGCACTGGGCTTGGGCATGGGCGTGCCGTTAATAATTTTTGGTACATTTGGCGCTAAATTTCTGCCAAAATCCGGCCCGTGGCTCAAACATATCAACCAGATTTTCGGCATTGTGTTTCTGGGTCTGGCGGTCGTGATGATTCTGCGCCTGCTCTCAGATGAAAATGCCATGCTGGTGCTGGCAGTCTGCGCATTGGCAGGCAGTGTGTTTCTCGGGGTTTTCGATAAGCTTCCAACCAGCAGCACTGCGATGATGCGGGTTGAGAAGACCACCGGTGTTGTGGCGCTGATCTATGGTACATTGCTGCTGGTCGGTTTTGCCGGCGGTGCCAGTGATCCGTGGCGTCCGCTCGGATTTCTTCAGGCAGGTACATCACAGTCTATGATGGCAAGCCAGATATCTGCGGCCGCACCGGCGATTACCGTCAAAACCTCATCGGAATATGATCAGGCGCTCAAGACAGCATTGGCAAGCGGAAAGCCTGTTCTGGTGGATTTTACCGCTGACTGGTGCACTATTTGCAAAACCAATGATAAAATTTTGCATAAACCGGAATTTGCTGACCGTTTGGGCAATCTCACTACCATTAAAGCCGATATTACCGATTATACCGAACATAGCCGCGAGCTGATGCAGCGCTTCAATGTTGTGGGCCCGCCAACGTTGATGTTTCTTGAGGCATCAACCGGTACCGAGCAAAGCAAAAATCGTATTATCGGTGAACTCACCTCACAAAAACTCGATGACCGGCTGCGGGCTCTCGGCCTTTAACCGCAGAGCAGCACTTTCATCCATACAGCATAGCGGGAGAACCATATGCAACGCCGTGACTTTCTGACTTATTCATCTGTTCTGGCCGCCGGCCTTGTTCTGAGCCCTGCAATCGTGCTGGGTGGTTTTTCGCAAGCCGCTGCACAGGATGTTGATGTGAATGGCATCCTGAATGATCCGGAAGCTCCGGTGGGCGGTAATCTTAAAGGCGATCTGACAATTGTGGTGTTTGGCGACTATAATTGCCCGTTTTGTAAGAAGTCGGGCGCGGCCTTACAAAAAATCGTCAAAGAAGATGGCAATATCCGACTGGTCTATAAAGAGTGGCCGATTTTAACGGAATCATCCGTCTATGGTTCGCAACTGGCACTGGCGGCCAATTATCAGGGCAAATATGAGCTGGTTCATAAGGCTCTGATGGCTATTCCGGGTGGGCGTGTGTCTCAAAAACAAATGCTGGATGCGGTTAAAGCGTCCGGTATTGACATGAAGCGTCTGCAAGCAGATCTGAATAAAAACAATGACAAGATCACCAGCCAGTTAAAGCGGGTAATGTCACAGGCAGAGTCAATCGGCATTGAGGGCACACCAACCCACCTGATCGGGCCTTTCCGCGCGATGGCGCTTGATTATGAGGGTTTTAAAATGGCGGTAGCGGACGCCCGTGCACGTGAAAAATCAGCAAAATAAGTTAATTATTTATTTTAGCGGCGGGTCAGTTATAATAATGGCTGAAATTTCACGTGTTCGCAGTGCTCCGCATCAGACTTTCCCGCTTTGATGAAGCTGCAGCGCATCCTTCTCTTGTAATGAAGAAAAGTTACAATGCGATTTTTTACCAAACGACCTTATCGCAGCCTTGCGGCTGCGCTGCTGCTTCCTATGGCCTTGGCGGCTTGTACCACAACGGCTCAACGCCCGGCCGATGACCTGAAACCTAAAATCAATCCGGCTGATGCCCAGCGCTATGCTGCGATCGATGATGAGAAATTCAATGTTCCGGCAGTTGCTCTCAAGCATTTGAAACCGCAATATATGCGCCAGTTGGTAGATTATCCGACGACGGAGCATCCGGGTACGGTGGTGATCGATCCGCATAATAAATATCTGTATCTGGTGCAGGAAGGCGGTAAAGCACTGCGTTACGGCGTGGGTGTGGGTAAAGCAGGGCTTGAATTTACCGGCTCGGCCAATATTGCCTATAAACGGCAGTGGCCGCGTTGGACGCCAACCCCCGATATGATCAAGCGTAATCCGGAGCTGTACCAACCATTGGCTGGTGGTATGGAAGGGGGCGAGAAAAACCCGCTTGGCGCCCGTGCATTCTATCTGTTTAAAGATGGCCGCGATACATTATATCGTATCCACGGCACCAATGAACCATGGACAATTGGTCAGGCCATGTCGTCCGGTTGTATCCGGATGATGAATCAGGATGTGATCGATCTCTACACCCGTATTGCTGACGGCTCAAAAGTCGTGGTGCTGTAACGAGGTAATGATGATGACTGACCCGCAAGAGAAGAATGGTGGCAACGATCCGCATAGTCTGCGGGTCGTCTATCATAATAATGGTGGCCTGCCGGATAATAAGACATATACGGCAGCGCTTTTGACATCTTTGACCAACCATATACAGGCGCTTACCGACCCGCGCTATGCGCGCAGTACAGGTAATGGTTTTTCCATGACTGTGGTTTGCCATGCGGCAGGCGTTGATCTGTTTGGCATTGCACAGACCGATGAGCAGTTGAAGGCGCGGCTCGATACGCTACGGCAGCAAGATGTGCGGTTTTTGGTTTGTGCCAACACATTGCGCGCCCGCAATATCGACTGGCGCTCACTCTATGGTGTGGAAGAGAGCGATCTGGTGCCAAGCGGTGTTGCAGAGCTGGCTTGGCTGCAAATGCAGGGTTTTGCCTATATTCATCTTTGATAGATATGACAATGCGAAAAAGCTAAAGTCTAGAGCGAGAACTGTGATCCAACCTGATCGTTGCCCGCTCTAGTGCACGATAAAAAAGCCGCCTGATGATCGCATCCGGCGGCTTTTTCGATCAAAATCTGTTGGCAGAAAAAGTAAACGCCCGACGCTGGGAGGAGCATCGGGCGTTACAATGAATGACCGGTTGGGAGGGAAGGTACCGGTCTTCAATCAAACCTGAGTTGGGAGGGAGGAGGGAGGCTCAGGTTTGATATCTGGTCAGCATGCCGGTCAAATTGAAAATCGGCTCTGAGAGGCATGCATTAATTTTGGTCTTTACAGCGCGTCAAACTAATGTGTTAAGCGTGACACGCTTGGAATTTTTAGCGCTGCGCTGCCTTGCGGGCTACAAACGGAATTTCTGCAGGCAGGATGCCGAGATCATTCAGTTCGCGTGTTGAAAGGCGGTTCAGTTCATTTACTGTGCTGCGGTAACGGCGCCAGTTGCTGTAAGAGCGGATCAGGTTCATGTTTCTCACCTAGAATTTTTATGTTGTTGTTTGTTGACCCATATATAGCCCGCTACGTTTAAAATGAGCAGAGACAAATTTGCATAGCTGAGTTGCTTATTCAGGCTGGCATAGAGCGCCGTGAAGCACCAAATAGCCATAATCATCATTTCAAATCAAAAATGGGATCAAATCGCTCTGTTTGCACCTGATAGCGGCCACAATCAGGCACTGATCCATGCATATGTGCTGTGGTCTGCTATTGTGCATGGCGACGGGGTGCTGAAGTCTCGGTTTAGTAACCGTTTTTCTGAGCGGATTTAGCGGTCAAGCTTTACGGGCTCGCTTTAGCGGTCAATCTTTACCAACCCGCTTTAGCGGTCAATCTTAGTAGACAGAATAATCGACGACATGGTGCGTTCAACACCTTCCAGCGCGCCGATCTGATCCAGTACACTATCGAGTTCGCCGATAGACGGCGCTTCAACAATCACAATCATATCGAAATTGCCGCTGATTGAATGAACGCAGCGCACTGCCATCATGGTATTGAGGCCGACTTCCACTTTTGCAGCGAATTTCGGCAGTGCTGTTACCAAGACATGGGCACGCACCAGATGGCTCTCATGTTCAGAGGATAATTTGACGGTATAGCCGGTAATTGTGCCGCGTTTTTCCAACCGGTCAATCCGGCTCTGCACAGTGGTGCGTGATACGCCGAGGCGTCTTGCTAGTGTTGCAGTTGAGGCGCGGGCATTCTCGCGTAAGAGGGCAATTAATGCCATGTCAGCTTTCGTCGTCATATTGATCCCCAAAATCGTCATTATGCGTAAATATATAGCGTCATTCCGTCATTTTAGATACTTCTTTTTGACGAAATTTCTGCGACTCTATGCCATCATTTCTTGGTCGTGAATCAAAGCCTCCGATAAATAATGAAGTATTATTAAAGGACTATATTGCGATAGCTGTATTGCTGCGTGCTTTAGTTCTCAGTGTAGATAATAAAGGGTAAGTCATGAAAGACGTTGTTGTCGTTGGTGCCGGTAAAATCGGTGTAACAATCGCACAGTTGCTGGGTAACACCGGTGATTATAATGTAACTGTTACAGATCGTGCTGAAGAAGCACTCAAGGCACTTGCGGGCAAGAAAAATATTACAACCAAAGTGGTTGATATTGCTGATGCCGCTGCATTGGAAGCTGTTTTGTCAGGCAAATTCGCTGTTCTCAGCGCAGCGCCATATCAAATGACAATTCGCATTGCAGATGCTGCTGCCAAAGCCGGTGTTCATTATCTGGATCTGACAGAAGATGTTGCCAGCACCCGTCATGTTAAAGAGCTAGCCAAAACCGCTAAAACCGCCTTCATTCCACAGTGCGGTCTGGCGCCGGGCTTTATCTCGATCGTTGCCTATGATCTGGCCAAAAAATTCGACAAGCTGGAATCCATCGGCATGCGCGTTGGCGCCCTGCCGCAGTTCCCGACCAACTCCATCACCTATAACCTGACATGGAGCACAGACGGCGTTATCAATGAATATATTGAGCCGTGTGAAGCGATTGTTAATGGCAAACTGACCATGGTTCCGGCTATGGAAGAGCGTGAAGAATTTTCGCTTGAAGGCGTTAAATACGAAGCCTTCAACACATCAGGCGGTCTTGGCACTTTGGCTGAAACCCTTGAAGGTAAAGTGCGCACTCTGAACTACCGCACCATCCGTTACCCTGGCCATTGCGACATTTTCAAAACCCTGCTCAACGATCTGGGTCTGCGTCATCGCCGTGACCTGTTCAAGGAAGTTCTGGAATCATCAGTTCCGGGCACCCAGCAGGATGTGATCGTGATTTTCGTTACTGTAACCGGTTACAAGGACGGCCGTCTGACACAGGAAACCTATGCCAATAAGGTTTATAACCAGACACAGGGTGATCTGGAAATGACCGGTATTCAGGTAACCACGGCATCGGCAATCTGTGCGGTTGTGGATATGCTTGCTGATGGCAGCATTCCGGCGCAGGGCTTTATGAAGCAGGAAGACATCGGTCTGGATGCATTCCTTGCCAACCGTTTTGGTAAAGTTTACGCCTAAAACAGTTTTGAAAATCATGCATCATGGCTATGATGTATGATCCGGTAAATAATGATCAATTTAGAAACGGGGCAGGGGCTTTCCTTTGCCCCGTTTTTCTGTTTAGCTGGCCTTCGGAGATAATGGGTTCGACGACATAAAAGAGGGAATTATGCGTAAATCAATTTTATTGGCCGGTCTGGTACTGGCTTCGATCGCTACATCAGCAGGGGCTAAAGATTGGAAAGAAATCCGTATCGCTACGGAGGGGGCTTATCCACCATTTAACTTTGTTGATGCCAACGGTACGCTCAAGGGCTTTGACGTTGATATTGCCAATGCGCTTTGCGAGGAAATGAAGGCAAAATGCACTCTGGTTGCCAATGACTGGGACGGGATGATTCCAGGCTTGCAGGCCGGTAAATTTGATGCGGTGATCGCATCCATGAGCGTGACCGAAGAGCGCCAGAAGCAGGTTGATTTTACCAATAAATATTATTCAACACCGCTTGCAATTGCTGTGCCTAAAGATAGCTCTATTAAAGTTATGAAGCCTGAAAGCTTTGCCGGCAAAACAATCGGCGCGCAGGGTGGCACTACCCAGTCGATTTATGCCGAGGATGTGCTGGCTAAAGCCGGTGCAGAGGTCAAGCTTTATGTCAGCAATGATGAAGCCAATGCCGATCTTAAAACCGGTCGTCTTGATGCGATGATTTCAGACAAGTTTCCGGTGGTCGACTGGCTCAAAACCGATGATGGCAGCTGCTGCCATATCCTCGAAGATGTGCCGGGCACCCAAACAGAAACCGGTATTGCTCTGAAAAAGGGCAATGCAGATTTGCAGGCACAGTTTAACGCTGCGATCGACGGTATCCGCAAAAATGGTACCTATGACAAGATCATGAAAAACTATTTCGACTTCGATATTTATTGATCTTAATTTGATGTGAAATCAAGATAATGATGAGTGCGCAAATTGCGCACTCATTCTTTTAAAACGAGGTTTTGAAACAGTATTTTAAGCTGACATTGCGCAGAAATTAAACGCTGTTTTTGATATCCATATTCTATGCAACTTACATTCAGGGCAGGCGCGGTTTCATATCCAATTGATTGGAAACTGCTGCTAACCCGTATTATCTGGCCAGTTCATGCGTAAATTCGATACAATAATTCTTGGCGCCGGTATTGTCGGTGTCAGCACAGCTCTTCATTTGCAAGCGCGCGGTCATGCTGTTTGTGTCATCGACAAGCAGGGCACAGGCGAGGGCACCAGCTACGGCAATGCCGGTTTGATTGAGCGCTCCAGCGTGACGCCTTATGCTTTTCCGCGCGGTCTCGCCAATCTGGTCAAATACGGGCTCAATAACCGTACCGATGTGCGCTATGATCTGAGCTATCTGCCTAAAATTGCACCATGGCTGTTTCAGTTCTGGCGCCATTCCGAGCCTTCCCGTCTGGCTATTGCCGCCAAAGCCATGCTGCCGCTTGTTGAGGCCAGCGTTACCGAGCATGATTTTTTGATCGATCAGGCCGGATGTCAGGATTTAGTGCAAGCCAAAGGCTGGCTGGAAGCGTTTCGTAGCCCGCAAGTCTTTGAAAAATTCACTAAAACATTGCCGGAACTTGACCGCTATAATCTTAATTACAAGGTGCTTGATAAAGCGGATTTTGCGAAGACCGAGCCAGCAATGCATGATATTGCCGGTGCGGTTCATTGGCTCGATCCTAAAACCGTCAGCGACCCGTCTGCTTTGGTTAAAGCCTATGCGGGTCTTTTCCAGCAGCGCGGTGGCGTATTAGAGCAGGGTGATGCCGCGAGCCTGCAACAAAATAATGATGGCTGGTCGGTAACGGTAAACGGAAATGAAACGCTCAATGCCCGTCATGTTGTGGTGGCACTCGGCCCGCAATCGGATGTGGTTTACAAGAAGCTCGGCATTGCGCTGCCAATGGCTGTGAAGCGCGGCACGCATCTGCATTTTACACCCGATAGCAAAACCAGTCTCAATCATGCTTTGGTTGAGGTTGAGGGCGGCTATGTGCTGGCGCCAATGCGTCAGGGTATCCGCCTTACGACCGGTATTGAATTTGCTGCGCCGGATGCACCGGCAAACCGCATTCTGCTTGATCGTGCGGAAAAGCGGGCACGGGAAATTCTGCCTTCGCTCGGCAAAGTGGTTGAAGCGCAGCCGTGGCTTGGTCTGCGGCCATGCATGCCGGATATGCGCCCTGTTATCAGCGGCACGCCGGGCAAAGCAGGGCTGTGGTTCAATTTCGGCCATGCGCATCACGGTTTGACACTGGGGCCGGCATCAGGAAGACTGCTTGCAGAAATGATGGCCGGCGAGCCGACATTCATTCCGGCAGAGCCATATTCCATCAACCGTTTTATCACCCGATAAGAGAATATAATGCCGGAACAAGCCTGCAAAATTTTGATTGCTGATCATCTGGAACTTTATCCTGATCAGCATGGGCACATGCAATATGCTGCAATCCGGCATTATATTGAAGCGAAGGGTGGGGTTTTTCACACCGCAGCGTGGCAAGCAGGGCAAGAGCTGGAAGCCGGCCGGCTGCATTTTTTCTATTGTCCCGATCTCAGCAGTGAGCAAGAGCTGATCGCTGTTGCTGGCGGCGGAGATTATGATGCGGTGATTGCCGCAGCCACCCGTATTCCGCTGCAATGCCGGTTTGCTGAAGGCGGGGTGCGGATTGGTGCCGGAACCGGCAATATGCAATCGCAATCATGGGTCAGCGGTAGTGCACCCTTGATGAACACACCGGGTATTAACAGCCGTATCACAGCACAGATGGTGCTGAAGGCGCTGTTGCGTTTTCGCCCTGATCTCGATGTGGACCGGCTTTATGAAAAAGTGCTGGCGGGGCAATTTGATACCGGCCGTGATCTGGCACATTATCCGAGCACCGGCTTGCAAGGACGTAAAATTGCTATTCTCGGCAGCGGCAATATTGGTATGGAAGTTGCAAAACTTGCCGCCAGCTTTGCCATGCAGGTCACAGTCTATGCCCGCCCGCATCATCAGCTATGGATTGAGCAACAAGGCTATCACTATGCCGCCACGCCACAGCAGGCTGCACATAATGCCGATATTCTCAGTGTCCATTTAGGTTTGGGTGCATTGGACAGTAGTACAGGGCGCACCAGCAATCAGGAGCTGGTTAATCACGCGGTGCTGCGTGCGATGGCGCATGGTGCAATGGTGATTAATTTTGATCGTGGCGAGCTGGTAGATGTTGCGGCTCTGGCCGGTTTGATGCAATCAGGGCATATCCGCCATGTGGCAGTTGATGCGGACATGTTTGAAACAGATGGTAAAATATCGGGGCCGCTTGCACCTTATCTGCCGCTTGCCCGCCAATATCAGGAGCGGATGTTGTTACTGCCGCATGCGGTGGCCGATACCGACCATCCGTCGAGGCTGGCAGGCGCCAAACAAGCGGTCGACCAGATTTTTACAGCTATTACCGAACGCCGAATTATCAATGCTGTGGGTAAAATTCCTGCCGGATACAGCGATGGCGGCAAGCAATTGCCGGATGGTATCGGACGGCAAACTGCACCGGCGCTGGCGGAAGGGCAGGAGCGGGAATTTCTCGCTTCGCTGTTTAAGGCGGCCGTGGCCGCCGCTGATCCGGCGCTGTGCCTGAAGCCGTTTTTGCCGCTAGCCCCTATCGGGCGCACCATTGTTATCGGTGCCGGTAAAGGCGCGGCACAAATGGCGCAAGCCTTTGAAAATCTGTGGCTGGAGGCCGGAAATCCTGCACCGCAAGGCACGGTTGTTACACGTTATGGCTATGGGGCTGCGTGCCGGTTTATTGAGGTGCTTGAAGCTGCGCATCCGGTGCCGGATGAAGCGGGGTTACAGGCAACAGCAAAGATCAAGGCGGCACTTAACGGGCTGACTGAGGATGATCTGGTGGTGGCGCTGATTTGCGGCGGTGGCTCCTCTCTACTGCCTGCGCCCCCTGAGGGTTTAAGCCTTGCCGATGAGCAGGCGGTTAATGCGGCTTTGCTCGCCAGCGGCGCGCCAATCAGTGCAATGAATACAATTCGCAAACATGTATCTACGGTTAAAGGCGGCAGGCTGGCGGTACTGGCAGGCAAAGCGCGGCTGGTGAGCCTGATCGTGTCGGATATTCCGGGCGATCAGGCTGCACTGATTGCGTCCGGCCCCACACTTGCCGATGGGTCAACACGACAGGATGCGCTGAAAATTATCGAGCATTATCAACTGCAGCTACCGCAGGCGGTGATGCAGCATCTGCACAGTACAGCTGCGGATGCGCCATTGCCTGATGATGCGGTGTTTGCCCGCCATAGCCACCACATTATTGCCAGTGCAGCGCGGTCTTTGCAGGCCGCTGCCAAACTGGCTGAAGAGCAGGGTGTGCAAACGATTATTCTCTCCGATGCCATTGAGGGCGAGGCGGCAGATATTGCTCTGATGCATGGGGCAATGGCGCAATATCAATCCGGTAGCAGAAAAGCCGGAAACCGGCCTTTGCTGTATTTATCCGGTGGTGAAACCACAGTGACACTGCCATTGAGTGCTGCTGACAGCCCGAAAAAAGCCCCGGGGAAAGCTATTGAGAAAGGCCCTGGGAAAGGTGGCCGCAACACTGAATTTATGCTGGCACTGGCGCTGAATATTCGTGATTGTAGCAATATTTATGCACTGGCTGCCGATACAGACGGTATTGATGGGTCAGAAGATAATGCCGGTGCTTTTGCCGATGGGCACACACTCAATCACATGCATAGGCTTGGCATTGATGCCGCGCAGCATCTGAGAGCCCATAATAGCTGGGCTGCCTTTGCGGCCAGTGATGATCTGTTTATTACGGGTCCCACCGGCACAAATGTCAATGATTTCCGCGCAATACTGATTAAGTGAGACAAAAACTTTATTTCTGAGCTGGTGACAAAATCACCTTGCTCTGCCATACTCATTAGAGAAGACAGGGGCGCCCGGATAAAACCGGCTGAGAAGTACCCTTTGAACCTGAACCGGATAATGCCGGCGGAGGGAGTCAGACAAAGGGGCGGTTTTCCGCAGAATGCCAAACGGCCATTTCCTTTGTCAGACCCTCGCCACGGCTGAGGGCAAATATGAAACAACGACCCGATTTTGGTGAAATGCTGGCTGGTATGCGCGCGCAAAAGCCGCTTGTGCATTGTATTACCAATTTTGTGGCAATGAATATTGCCGCCAATGTTGTGCTCGCCGCAGGTGCCTCACCGGCAATGGTGCATGCGCCTGAAGAGGCCGGTGAATTTGCCGGTCTGTGCGGTGCCGTTACCATCAATATCGGCACGCTATCGCCAGTGCTCTTACAGGGCATGTGTGCGGCCGTGCAAACCGCCAATCACAATGCCATTCCGTGGGTACTGGATCCGGTTGCCCATTTTGCCATTGCCTATCGTCGTGATGCCGCGCAGCACTTATTGTCACTCAAGCCTGCGATCATCCGTGGCAATGCATCAGAGATTCTGACCCTTGCAGGGTTTGCTGCGCACGGGCAGGGCGCAGATAGTGGTGATGATGCCGGTGCCGCCTATTCTGCAGCGGTGCAACTTGCGCGTGATCAGCAGTGTATTGTTGCGGTTACCGGTGCCTATGATCTGGTCACAGACGGGCAGGCCACCATGCGTATTGATGGCGGCTCAGCATTAATGCCGCAAATCACAGCCTTGGGCTGTGCGCTCACCTGCCTGACCGGCGCTTTTGCTGCCGCTCATAAAACGCAGTTGTTTGAAGCAACAGTTGCTGCACTTGCCATGTATGCGGTTGCCGGTGCGCAAGCCGCGCATGGTGCCACCGGCCCCGCCAGTTTTCAGGTTCAGTTTATCGATGCGCTTGCCGCACTCACGCCCGCATATTTTCAATCTCATGCAAAGGTACAATGCTATGAAACAGTTTGATCTGTCGCTCTATCTCGTTCTTGACCGCGCAATGTGCGGTAGTTTCGGTCTGGTGGAAACCACCCTTGCCGCTGTGCGCGGCGGCGCAACTATTGTGCAGTTACGGGATAAGGATGTGAGCACTGAAGAGATTATTGCCACCGGCAAGGCGCTCAAACAGGCTTTGCATGGCAGCGGTGTTAAACTCATCATCAATGATAATGTGGAAGCGGCTCTGGCTATCGGCGCTGACGGTTTGCATATCGGCCAGCATGATGGCGCACCGGCTGATATCCGCCAAAAGATCGGTGCTGATATGATCCTCGGCCTGTCCGTACAAACCACCGAACTGGCGGCCAAGGCTGACAGCTCGGTGGTTGATTATCTGGGTATCGGGCCGGTGTTTCCGACCAAAACCAAAAACAACTGCGCGCCGTCGATCGGTTTTGACGGTTTGAAGCGCGTGCGCGCATATAACGGCCTGCCAGCGGTGGCGATCGGCGGTATCAAACATAATCATGTGCATGATGTGTTGGCAGCAGGGGTGAATGGTCTGGCTGTGGTTTCTGCGGTTTGTGGCCAGCTTGATCCAGAAGCGGAAACACGCGGGTTTAAAGCGGCGATCGACGCCTTTCGCGCAGGGAAAACCGCGTGATGAAGAATATTCTTTCACTGGCCGGTTCAGACCCATCCGGTGGGGCGGGTATTCAGGCTGATCTTAAAACCTTCGCTGCCAGAGGCACTTATGGCATGGCAGTACTCACATCGCTGACCGCGCAAAACACCCAAGGCGTCTCGGGTGTGTTTGCGGTACCGGCAGAGTTTGTGGCGCAGCAACTGAGTATGGTGCTGCGTGATGTGCAGGTTGATGCGGTTAAAATCGGCATGATTGTGAATGCTGAAATTGCCGATGCGGTGGCGCAGGTTTTGCAACAGCAACGGGTTATCCAGCCTGATCTTACGATTGTGCTCGATCCGGTGATGATTGCAAAAGGCGGTGCGGCTTTGCTCGACCCGCAAGCGGTTGAGAGCCTGACAATGAGGCTGCTGCCTCTGGCAACATTGCTCACGCCTAACCTGCCGGAAGCAGCGGCCTTATTGGGACAAGATTGTGCTGAAAGCCGTGAAGTTATGCAACAGCAGGGGCAGGCATTACTGGCAAAAGGCTGCTCAGCAGTGTTGATGAAAGGCGGGCATATGATTGGCGCACAATGTCCGGATTTGCTGCTCACCCCAACCGCACAACAATGGTTTGAAGGCGTGCGGATAGAAACACCCAATACGCATGGCACCGGTTGCACGCTTTCCAGCGCTTTGGCAGCAGAACTGGCAAAAGGCAAAAATCTGCCGGATGCTGTGCTGGAAGCCAAATCTTATCTGGCGCGTGCAATCGCCAAGGCCGATACGCTGAATGTGGGTGCAAAAAATGCCCATGGCCGCTCTCTTGGCCACGGGCCTGTGCATCACTTTGTTGATTTTAGGTAAAACTCTGCCGCCTTATGCTTTGGCTTTATGGCTCATAGCATAAGGCGGCAGGTTAATTATGCTTTTTTGACCGCTCTTGCCATGAGCATTCCGGCAATCATTGCCGGTACAAAAATCAGTGTTCCGGTTTGTGCAAGCCCGATAGTGGTTATTGCAGGGCCGGGGCAAATGCCGCCAAGCCCCCAACCGGCGCCAAATAGCAATGCGCCGGTGATCAGCTGGCGATCCGGTTTTTGTTGCAGCGGCAGATCAAACGCTGGAGCGCAAACCGGTTTTTGCAGCGTGAAGACCAGACGATAGCCGATAAAGGCAATCACGACCGCAGCGCCCATAACCAGAGCAAGTGACGGATCCCAATTGCCGGTTGCTATTGCACCAAGATCAAGAAAATTCAAAACTTTCTCAGGATTACCAAGGCCTGAAATCATCAGCCCCAAGCCAAAGATCAGGCCGACGAGAAGATTGATTAAAAACGACATGCAGTCCTCCTCACTTTAGCCGAACACATGGCGGGTTATAAACACAGTGATAAAACCGGCAGCCATAAACAGTGTTGTTGCCAATATTGAGCGTGGTGATAAGCGCGACATGCCGCACACGCCGTGGCCCGATGTGCAGCCGCTGCCCAGCACCGCACCAAAACCAACCAGCAAACCGGCGGTCAGCATCAGGAACGGGTTTGATGACACAGAAATCACCGGTAATGTGCCGCTGAACAGCAGGTAAATAAAGGGTGCGCCGAGTAGACCAAGCACAAATCCGGCTCGCGATACCAACCGGTTGTCGCGATAGGGCGGAAATAATTTACTGGCAATGCTGCTGATGCCGGCAATGCGACCTTCAAACAGCATCAGCAAAACTGCGGAAGCGCCGATCATAGTGCCGCCGATCAGAGCCGACCATGGGGTAAAATTTTCCATATTTTATGTCTCCGCTTTTATAGGTGCGCAAAACAGCTGGTGCATCGTGTGGATAAAGATGCTGATCCGTTCATCAGACAAAGAATAAAATACGGCTTTGCCCTCTTTGCGCCCCGAAATAAAACCGGCCTCACGCAATTCTGCCAATTGCTGCGACAGACCGGGCTGGCGAATGCCAAGCATATCCTCCAGCTGGCGCACAGATTTTTCGCCCTCAACCAGAGCACAGGCCACTTGTAAACGATCCGGATTGGAAAGCTTTTTGAGAAAGCCCGATGCCTCGGTAACGCGGGCGCGCAATGCAGCGGCATCCTGTACTGAGCTTGTTTCAGTTGCTAAATCAGACATTTCAATTCTCGCATTTTACCAGACTGCGCCGTCAAAACGCCCGAGGGGAATTTTGATATAGCGCTGTCCGTTGTCTTCGGGCTCCGGCAAACGCCCGCCACGAATATTAACCTGCAAAGCATGCAGCATCAGTTTGGGTATCGGCAAAGTGGCATCACGCTGTTGACGCGCGGCCACAAAACTCTCCTGATCGCGATAGCGGCTGAGGTGGATATTATCTTGTATCTGCTCGTCAATGCGCGATTCCCATTTTGGTGCGCGTCCGTTCGGGCAGTAATCATGACCGGTAAACAGGCGCGTATCGCGTGGTAGTTGCAACACTGTCTGAATGCTCTGCCAAAGAGCCACCGCATCACCACCGGGAAAATCAGCGCGTGCTGTGCCGCTATCCGGCATAAACAATGTGTCATGAATAAAGGCGGCATCGCCGATAATATAGGTTACGGACGCCAGAGTATGGCCGGGCGAATGGATAACACGCGCATCAAGCGATCCGACTTTAAAAGTTTCACCATCCTCAAACAAATGATCCCATTGTGATCCGTCGCAGGGAAGATCCGGCCAGTTATAATAATCCCGCCAGATGGCCTGAACCTGTTTGATTTGAGCGCCGATTGCGGTGGGAATACCGGTGCGGGTTTTTAAATAATGCGCGGCAGAAAAATGGTCGGCATGCGGATGGGTATCGAGAATACGAACCAGATTGAAATTGCGCTGCGCGATAAAATCCAGCAGCGCATCGGCATGGGTGGTCGCGGTTTGGCCGGATTTTTCGTCATAATCCAAAACCGGGTCAATAATAACACAATCGCGCGTTAGTAAATCCGCGACAACATATTGAACCGAACCGGAGCGTGGTTCGTAAAACGCTGTTACATCAGGTTTTTGCATTGGTGGCCTGCCTCTTTCGTCTTTATGTCTAGTTCATATAATCGATTGCAAATTAATGCAATCATTAAAATGTATTTATTGTGAACTGCAGGCAACAAAAAACCGCCCTGAATGTCAGGGCGGTTAAATATAGAGCGAGTAACGTTCAGGTTGGATCGCAGCGCTCGCTCTAGATTCTAGAATTGTCATAGCTATCAAGCTGATCCAACTTGATAGTGAAATGCTCTCGTCTTTATAAATCAGCAGATGCGTGATTAAGCGGCCTGAATGGCTGAAAGCTTCCAGTCTTCAAGGCGACCATTGGCGGCACGAACAAAAGTCCAAACCTCGGTGCTTTCTGAAACTTCGTCGCTTTCGCCTTCTGCAAGCGCGCCGGTTTCGCGGTCTGCCAGATAATCAATGCTCTCATAACGCATGGCAACGGTGGCATAATCCTTGCCATCTTCGCTCCAGGCTTCTGACACATCACCCTGCAACAGTTTCACATCACTGACATGGTTACGCAGTCCCTGCGTTGCGTTTTCACCCATTTCTTCCGCGAGGTAAGACATGGCTTCCGGTGTTGCCAGCTGACGCAGTGTGGCATAATTTTCATTGCCATAAGCGGATTGTACTTCACGCAGCATCTTGTCGAAATGCTCAAGATCTTCCTGACCGATTGTCAGCGGCTGTTCATCACTAACCGCTGCGGCTGTTGCAGCCGTGCCAAGACCTGCCGCGCCAAGACCTGAAGGAACAGATGTTGATGCGCGTGTTGATGGTGCTTCCGGATGCGCGGAGCGTGCATGGCTCTGCTCATCACGTTTACCAAATTGCGAACCAAAATTCTGTGAACGGTTGCTATTGGCATTGCCTGCGGTAGCTGTTGCAGGCTTATTGCGGTTAGCAAAGAACCGCATTGCCAGCATAATCGCGCCGCCGATCAGCACGACCTGCAAGATCATACCGAGCATGCCTGCCATGCCACCAAAGCCGTTGCCCAGCAGCATGCCGATGAGACCACCGACCATCAAACCACCAAGCATAGAGCGGCCAAAACCGCCAAACAGACCGGGCTTAGCGGCACCAGCTGCGGCTGCACCTTGTGCAGGACGGGTTGCGGCACCGGTATTCGGGGTCATCGAGCGCTCAATCGGCGCAGCATTATTGGGTGCCGTACGTGTTGGTGCAGGTGCCTGATAGGTTTTGCTGCCACGGCTGCCGAAACCACCAAAACCGCCGCCGCGTCTGGCATCGGCTATATCAAGTGCTGAAAGCGAAAAAATGAGCGCCAGACCTAATATGGCCGTGAACTGACTAAAGCGTGAGGTGGCACGAAACATCTGTGTCTCCTGAAAGAGGTAATTTGCATAAGATATAGGAAAGCCTGCCTGCAAATGTAAGAGCGGAATCCAAGAAAATCATGTAATTTCAAAACAAAACATTGTTTAGGTTAAATACCGCTTATCCAAATTCTGACGATACAATCTGCATCATTGGATTGATTTATACCCGATGAACATCGCATAGTCCGCGCAACTGATTTCTCAAGGAGCTGCTTTGTCTTATCGCTTCATCCATGCTGCCGATATTCATCTGGATTCGCCATTGCGTTCACTGGCTCTGCGCAACAGTGATCTTGCCGAGCTGATCGGCAATGCAACGCGTCGTGCCTTTGAAACGATTATTGACCTGTGCCTGAGCGAAACTGTTGATGCGCTTCTCATCGCCGGAGATCTCTATGACGGCGATCAGACATCCATGAAAACCGCGCGGTTTCTGGCGGAGCAATTGCGTCGTCTTGATCAGGCCGGTATTGATGTCTTTATTATCCGCGGTAATCATGATGCGCTGTCTAAAATTACCAAAGAGCTGATTTTGCCTGCCCGCGTGCAGTTATTTGATCGCAAAGCAAAAGCCATTCAGGTTATCCGCCCTGACCATGCTATGCCGGTGGTTATTCACGGGCTGAGCTTTGCCACCCCCCATGCGCCTGATAGTTTGCTGCCTAATTATGCCGTACCGGTCAGTGGTGCGATTAATATCGGGATGATGCATACCAGCTTGAACGGTGCCAGCGGCCACGATCTCTATGCGCCGGTCAGTGTTAATGACCTGCAATCGCATGGTTTTCATTATTGGGCGCTCGGGCATATTCATAAACGCGCGACCTATCTGCCAACTGCACAGTTCAACAGTACAGTTGTGATGGCCGGTAATCCGCAAGGCCGCGATATTAACGAGGCCGGCGAAAAATCGGTAACGCTTGTAACCATTGATGACAGCGGTAGCGTGCATACCGAACAGCGCCTTACCGGAATTGCGCAATTTGAGCGGATTTCTGTTGATGCCGGCGGCATTGAAGACTGGCGCGAGCTGGTGCAGGCGATCAGTTCAGCGCTGGAGGCTGCCCGTGACGTGACGGTAAGCGAATATCTGGTGGCGCGTCTGCATATCACGGGCAATACGCAGCTGGCATGGCACATGCGCCGCGACCATGATTTGCTGATGACTGAGGCTGAAGATCGCGCTGCCCAAACCGGTAAATGCTGGATTGAAAAACTGGAAATTGAATGTAAGCCGCTGCGTGCGACCACAAGCGCGCAGGCTCAGGTGAGTCATGATCCGTTGCTGGAGTTGGGGCGCTTGATAACCGAACAATTGCTGCCGTCAGAAACATTTCAAACGGATTTGCTGGAGATAATGGACGGTTTTGTTAAAAGGCTGCCAGCGGAAATTCGCAGCCAGTTTGGTTCCGGCCAGGCGCAGGCATTGGAGCTGGCAGAAGCATTACTACGACAGGGCAGTGAGGATGTGCTCGCTGAACTAAGTGCGGCATTGCAAACGGAGGAGCAGGCATAATGCGTATTAACCGTCTGGATCTCACCCGTTATGGCCGTTTTACTGATCAGGTTTTTGACTTTGGAACGGCGCCTGTTGGCAAGCCCGATCTGCATATTATTTACGGCCCCAATGAGGCTGGTAAATCGACCACTTTTTCAGCGCTGCTGGATTTGCTGTTCGGCATTGAGCACAAGAGCAGTTATAATTTTCTGCATTCTTACGGCGCGATGAAGATTGGCGCATCATTGCAATTGCAATCCGGCGCGCAAGAGCTGACCCGGATAAAAGCCCGCACCAATAGCCTGCAAGACGAGGCAGGGCGCGCATTGCCGGATACGCTTTTAACGGCAGAACTTGGTGATATTGACCGCGATGCTTACCGCACCATGTTTTCACTTGATGATGATACGCTGGAACAGGGCGGTAAAGCCATTCTGGCCAGCAAAGGCAATCTCGGTGAGCTGCTGTTTTCAGCCAGTGCCGGTTTGGCAGGCCTGAGCCAAAATCTCGGCAAATTGCGCACGCAGTCGGAGCTGTTTTATAAAGCCAATGCCCGTAGCGGTGTGCTTGCTGACCTCAAAACAAAATTGCAGGAGCTCGAGGCCAAAAAGGCTGAATTTGACGCCAGAAGTTCAGCGCAGGCCTATGCAAAACTCGCGGATGCCCATGCTGCGGCAGACAATGATTATCAACAAGCCCTGCGCAACCATCTGGAAACCCGCGGCCGGATCAGCGCCATAGAGGCTATGCTGAATACACTGCCGCATTTGCATCGTTTGCGCGATTTGCAGCAGCAATTGCTCGCTTATGCGGATCTGCCAGCCACACCTCTTGGCTGGGCAGAGGAATTGCCTAAACTGGTTGAGAATGATGTGGCACTGCGCACCCGTATTGAAGCGCAAACCGCTGCCAAAGCGCAGCTGCAGGTCGAGATTGAAAGCATTGATCCTGATGAGGCGGCATTGCAGGCGGCAGGTTCTACTGAGCAATTACAAGTGCTTCGCGCGCGGTTTTTGACCGCTGAAAAAGATTTGCCGGAGCGTGAAATAACCTATCGGGCAGAGCAGCAGGCCTTGCAGGCCTTGATGCTGCGTCTTGGGCGTAGTGGCAGCCAAGATCCGCAAACGCTGTTGATTAATCTGCAAACCGAAACGGAATTGCGCAGCCTGATTGAAAGCCGCTCAGGCATTAATGCTGCTGCGCAGATGATCGCGAAAGAATTACAAGCCGCACAAGACAGGTTTGATGCTGCACATGAGCGGCTGGAGCTGATGACCGGCGGTTGCGGCAGTGCTGATTCAGCAGGTATTGCCGGATTAACTGATATTCTGGCACGGTTACTCCATGATGATCATTTGGCTGCATTGCGGCAGGCTCAAATCTTGGCACGTGAAGAGCAAGCCGATTTGCAGCATATGCTGCAAGCCTTGCCCTACAGACAAGCCGGTGATGACGATGATTTTGCAGCCGATTTAAAGGATCTCGCGCAGCGCACTCTGCCTGAAACCACGCTTATTGAGGCAACAGGTGCGGATATTCAAAAACTGCAAACCCGTCTGTCTCAGGCGGAAGATGTGCTGGATGGTTGGCATAAAGAGGCGGTGCAACTGGAAGCGCAACATAGCGTTCTGAGTGCAAATAACCTGCTGATCACGGAAGAGGAAGCGCAAAATTTGCGCCGTGAACGCAATGTGGCATGGCAAACCCATCGTCAAACACTCAGCATCATGACCGCGGATGAATTTGAGCAATTATTGACCCGCGATGATCATGCGGTGCATAGCCGGCTTACACAAGCAGATGAGCAAGCGCGGGCTTGCCAGATGCGTGAGCGGTTGGCGGTGCTGAATGCACAGATCAGCCAAACCGAGGCAATGTGCAAGACACTCAACACACAACTTGCTGCGCATCAGCAGCAACTCCGATTGTGGCAACAGCAGATTGTGCCGGCATATCAGGCGCCTTTAACGGCTGAAAGCCTGTTGCGCTGGATTGAAAAACACGGTCAGCTGATGCAAAAGCGCCAGAGCTGGCAGCGTGCCTGCCGTTTACTAAGTGATAAGCAACAGCTGATCAGCGATGCTGAAAATGCACTGGCTACCGCTTTGCAAAATCTTGGCATAGCACCGGTTGGGCCCTCTCTGGCACAATTACTGCCACAGGCTCAGGCTGCGCGCGAGCAGTTTACGCAGCTGGCAGCCATGCAGGCCGGTTTTGACGAGCGCAAGCTTGAACTACAGCAACGCCAAAAAGATGCAACGGCGATGACTGCGCAAGATGAGCAATGGCAGCAGGCATGGCAGACCGCCTGCCAGAAAACATGGCTCGGGCAAAATGCTGAGGGCGACCAGACACCCGCGCTTGATCAGGTCAGAGAAAGCCTGAATCTGACCGGTGACCTCGCCGCTATGCTGGAGCGCAGCACAGAGATGGCAGAGCGCATCAGCAAAATGCAGCATGATCAGGCGCTCTTCCGCACCGAGATTGAGCATTTGGCGCAGCGTCTTGATTTGCCGCTGACAACGGATGGTGGCCATGCATTTGCACTGCTGGATATTGCCGGACAGATTGAACAGCGTATTCAAGCTGCACAACAGCAGCAGCTCAAGCTACAGGATTTAAACCGGCGCTTTGAACAGGCTGATTATAGTCTTGCCGAACTGACACAGCAGATGGCGGCGGTGAATAGCCGGAAATCCGAGATGCTTGAGCATTTTGATGCAGAAAATCTCAGTGAAGCCGGCTTGAAAATCCAAGCCGCCAAAGAGAAAATCCGCTTGCAGGAAGCCTGTGAGAATGAAGCACAGGCGATTATTACTGCGCTTAAAACTACGACGCTGAATGAAGCCGAGCAGATTTTGGAACAGGCAGACAGCCATGTTCTGAAAGGTGATTTGCAAGATCTGGAAGCGCAGGCTGAAACGCAGGATCACCATAAGCAAGAGCAGTATCGCTTGTGGAAACAGGCCGAATATAGCCTGCGGGAAGCTGAGAACGGCGACAATGATGCGGCGCGACTTGAAGAGCAGCGCCGCACTTTACTGTTGGAAATTGAAGACGGCTCAAAGCAATATCTGCGCCTGCGCTTTGGCATAACGGCTGCCGAACAGGCCTTGCGGCTTTATCGCGATCAGCACCGGTCGACAATGCTGGCACGGGCATCGGATGCCTTTGCGACCATTAGTCAGGGTGCTTACCGGCAGCTGACCACGCAGATGGATAAAGACAATGAAGTTCTGATTGCAATCGCGGCTGACGGCAGTTCAAAAACCGCAGAAGAGCTGTCCAAAGGCACGCGTTTTCAGCTATATCTGAGCTTGCGGGTTGCCGGATATTACGAGTTTGTCCATGCACAACGGCCAATGCCATTCATTGCTGATGATATTATGGAAACATTCGATGATGACCGTTCGCGTGAAACTTTCCAGATTTTTACACAAATGGCTCATCAGGGGCAGGTTATCTACCTGACCCATCATCAGCATTTGTGCGATATCGCGCGTGAGGTCTGCCCCGATATACGGATGCATGAGCTGACACCGCGTTTACTGGCTTAAAAATAACAAGCCTGCATGGTTTTCATGCAGGCTTGTGCGTGTTTTGAAATCATCAGATTAGTACTGAATTGTAGTGGTTCTGATTATCTCTATCAGTTATTGGCTTCAACTTTAACGCCAAGCACTGACCAGAGTTTTTTAGGTTCTGCCATGCCCACGGCTGTGAGAATTGCAAAGCTGACCGGTTGCTCAGGCTGTATTTTGAAATTGATCGATTTTGGCGCATCCAGAAACTCGCCAATCGCTTTGGCTGCATCGACAACGCGCTGCTCGCCTTCAAAATAGGCAACACCAAAATTGAGCTGGTCTTTGATTTCCTGCACAAAAGCGCTGCGGCTGAGCGATTTTTTCTTTGCTTCATGTTCAATCAGCTTGTTGGCAAAAGATGCATCATCATAGCGCATTTCCATATTGCTGATCGACAGATTTTGCAGCAAACCCATTGCCGCTACCTGCATTGAAGTATTGTCAGCGCCATCTTGCATGGTGCTGGTGTAAAAATCCTGCATGGCTTTGACAAATTTCATATCATAGCCGCCCATATGCAGCTGATAGCTGAAATTACCAATGTTC
The DNA here is from genome assembly GCF_048914685.1 of Pseudochrobactrum mosebachae. Taxonomy (GTDB): domain Bacteria; phylum Pseudomonadota; class Alphaproteobacteria; order Rhizobiales; family Rhizobiaceae; genus Pseudochrobactrum. Next base: position 6,666 of record NZ_CP128409.1, on the reverse strand, counting down.
TGGCCGTTCAATGTCAGGCTATCCACGCTGTATTTGCCGCTATATGGCGACCAGCTGCCTTTGGCATCCATTGTCAGGTGGATTTTTTCCAGGCCGAAGGCGCGAATTGTTTCCATATCCAAACTGTCTGTTGCATCAGGCTCTTCATCGGCAACAGTTTCATCCGTGGCTTCTTCTGCTGCGTCTTCCACAGGATCACTGCGCTTGACACTCGCAGTGGCGTCTTCTGGCTCTTCAGTTTCCTCAACCGCATTATCATCGGAGCGCTTGGTGGCTTGTCTTGCAGCTGTATCTGCTTCTTCAGCGGCATCTGCTGCCTGCTCGTCTTCCTCTTCGAGTGCCGCCTTTTTCAACCGGTTTTGTTCACTCACGCGATCAATCTCTTCCAGATCAAGATCGAGCGCTTTAAAGCCCCAGCTGAAATTGCTGGCTTTCTCTTTGGTATAAGGCTCGTTGGTCAGAAAAAAATCGCTGAGCTTGATAAAGGCTTTGCCGCTATCGGTCAGTGAAAGCTCACCCACATGCAGCGCTTCAAGATATTCCATACGACCCAAAATATCGATTTTAGGATTCTCAGGAAGTTTTAAACGTTCAATACGAATACCGGCAGCCGTTACAATGGTGCCGTCTGCAATAATTTTAGTATCAGCGAGTGAGGCTTTATCAACCACATAGACGCCATCAGCTGCCTCAGTAATACCGGCCAGTGTGATATCGCCGAGGTTCAAGAGTGATGCGTCACTTTCCGCGTCTTCTTCTGTATCTGGTGTCGAGATTTGCGCTTTTGCATCGCGCAAAATTACCGTCTGGCCATCGGTCTCGGCTTTGGAATAGGTTAATTCAACCATTTGCTCTTTAAGCAGATTTTGCAGGCGCTTTGCAACATCATCGCCGGTCCATGCCAATGCTGTGCCGGCCCAGAGAGGCGCAATTAAAGCCGTGAGAGTAAGCGTTTTGACAAATGAAGTGCGTGGCATAAACAAAGACATGATTTACCTTAATCAAAAGCCGGCTTAAAAAACCGGAAAAAAGACAGACAATATTTCTATCAAGACCTATAACAAATCCGTATCAATTCCAATAAACAATAACCTGACACATCAGGGGAATATCAATGAAAATAAATCCTGCTCACAATGAGCTGTTGGGAAAACTGAGTGCCTTGCTCGGCAAAGATTTGCACTGTGGCGGTGATATTGACCCCTCACAATGCTATGACTGGAGCGATGAACGTGGCGGCGCGCCTCTGGCGCTGGCCTTGCCGCGTGATACGAAAATGGTCTCTGAGATTCTCAAATTATGCCATTTTCACCATGTTGCCGTGGTGCCGCAGGGCGGGTTGACCGGTCTTGCCGGTGGTGCGGTGTCGATTACAGATTGTGTGCTGCTATCACTGCGCAATATGAACCGCATTGAAACAGTTAACACCAAAGCCGGAACTATGATTGTTGAGGCGGGTGCGATTTTGCAGACAATTCAGGAGACTGCTAAAGAGGCAGGCATGAATTTTCCGCTTGATCTTGGCGCCCGCGGATCATGCCAGATTGGTGGTAATATTTCCACCAATGCCGGTGGCAATCGTGTGATCCGCTATGGCATGACGCGTGATCTGGTACTGGGGCTTGAAGTGGTGCTGGCCGATGGCACAATTCTGCCGATGATGAATGAAATGCCGAAAAACAATGCCGCAATGGATATGAAACATCTGTTTATCGGCAGTGAAGGCACAATGGGCGTGGTGACCCGCGCGGTGTTGAAACTGCATCCGGGTGTGGCGGGTGCCAATACTGCGGTGGTGGCTTTTGAGAGTTTTGATAATGCGCTCAAACTGCTGAAATATGCGCAAAACCGTTTATCCGGCCGTTTGACTGCATTTGAGGCAATGTGGAGCGATTATTATCAGGCGGCATCCAAACATGTGCGTCCGCCATTGCAGGGCGATTATCCGCTGTTTGTGTTGCTGGATATGCAAGGCGCACAGCCTGAAGATGATGCAGAGCTGTTTCAATCAGTTCTGGAACACGCCTTGGAAGAGGGCTGGATTGTGGATGCTGCGATTGCGCAGTCGCATCGCGAGGTTGAAGAGTTCTGGCTGATCCGTGATGCGGTTGGCGCAATGATGGAAGACCGCGTGCCGGCGATCAGTTTTGACGTCTCGGTACCGATGGCCTCCATCGGCGATGCGGTGGATACGATCCGCACCACGCTGCAACAAAAATATCCGGATATTATCACCCGGTTTTTTGGCCATGTCGGTGATTGTAATTTCCATATCGATGTTAAAAACTACACGGATTATGATCCGACGGGTCTTGAGGTGGAAAGAACGACCTATGATATTGTGCGCTCTTATCAAGGCTCGGTTTCGGCAGAGCATGGTATCGGCCTGCATAAAAAACCGTGGCTGCATTACAGCCGCAGTGCAGCTGAACTGCATGTTTTAAAAAGCCTGAAAGCTGCCCTTGATCCGCATAATATTCTTAATCCGGGCAAAGTGATCGACTGACATTGAAATATTGAAAACCGGCGGATTTGATTATTCCGCCGGTTTGTTTTTATGCGCCGAAGCGTTTTTCACTGAGCGATGCCAGCATCAGCGCTTTGGTATAATCCTCACGCGGAGCATCAAAAATCTGCTCGGTCTGGCCTTCTTCAACCACTTTTCCGGACTTCATCACCATAATATAATCGGCAATAGCACGCACAACCGCCAGATCATGGCTGATGAAGAGATAGGACAGCCCGTATTTCTGCTGCAGATCACGCAGCAAAGTTACAACCTGTTTTTGTACCGAGCGGTCAAGCGCACTGGTCGGCTCATCAAGCACAATCACTTTTGGCTTCAGGATCATGGTGCGGGCAATAGCAATGCGCTGGCGCTGGCCGCCTGAAAACTCATGCGGGTAACGGTTGCGCATCGAGGCATCAAGCCCGACTTCTTTCAACGCCTCACCGGCACGTTTATCGCGGTCACTGGCCGACAATTGCGGTTCATGGATCAACAATCCTTCGGTGATAATCCGCCCCACAGTCATGCGCGGGCTGAGCGAGCCGAATGGATCCTGAAACACCAATTGCAGTTCACGGCGTTTAGGCCGCATTTCCTGCTGGTCAAGCGGCAGTTCCTTGCCAAGATAGGCTATGCGCCCCTCCGATTTCAGCAGGCGCAACACGGCACGGCCAAGGGTGGATTTGCCGGAGCCGGATTCACCAACAATGCCGATTGTCTGGCCTTGTTGCAGGTTGAGCGAAATACCATCCACCGCACGCAAAGTATTTTGCGGTTTCAGCCAGCCTGTTGCCAGTTTGAAAGTCACCGACACATTATCGGCTTCCATCATCATGGGCGCAGAGGCTGGTGGTGGCTGTTTGGCGCCTTCCGGTTCGGCATCGAGCAACATTTTCGTATAGGCATGTTCGGGTGCTGCAAAAATCTTCTGCGTTTGCGCATGTTCAACCACTTCGCCGGCACGCATCACATAGACCTGATCGGCAAAGCGTTTCACAATACCCAGATCATGGGTGATGAACACAATGGCCATGCCAAGACGTTTTTGCAGATCGGCCAGCAGCTCCAGAATTTGCGCCTGAATGGTCACATCAAGTGCCGTTGTTGGCTCGTCAGCAATCAGAATATCCGGATCATTGGCAAGCGCCATAGCGATCATCACACGCTGGCGCTGCCCGCCCGATAATTCATAGGGATAGCTGTCGATACGCCGTTCCGGCTCAGGAATGCCGACCAGCTTTAACAGCTCGAGAATGCGTGGCCGTGCCTGCGATTTGCTCAAACCGCCATGATAGCGCAGCGGTTCTGCCAGCTGGTCACCGATTTTATAAAGCGGATCAAGCGAGGTCATCGGCTCCTGAAAAATCATGGTGATTTTTGCACCACGGATTTTATTCAGCTCACGGTCAGGCAGCCCGATCAGGTCCTTGCCGCGATAAAGCGCCTGACCTGTTGCACGTCCGTTTTGTGCCAATAAGCCCATAATCGCCATGGTTGTCTGGCTTTTGCCGGAGCCGGATTCACCGACAATGGCAATGGTCTGGCCGGATTTAACATCAAGATCAATGCCGCGCACCGCTTCAACGCGCCCGTCATTGGTTTCAAAAGTCACGCGCAGATCGCGCACGGAGAGCACTGTTTCTGCTGTCATCTTAACGGTCCTTCGGATCAAGGCTGTCACGCAGGCCATCGCCCAGAAAGTTCAGCGCAAAGAGAATGAGTGTCAGGGTGACCGCAGGAAAAATCAGCTGCCATGAAGCGCCGCGCATATTCTGCGCACCTTCTGAAATCAGCAGGCCGAGTGATGTCATCGGATCTTGCACACCAAGGCCTAAGAAAGAAAGCAGACTTTCCAGCAAAATAGCTTTGGGTACCAGCAGCGTAACAAACACAATGACAGGGCCTAAGGCATTGGGAATAATATGGCGGGTGATGATACCGCGCCGTGTGGCACCAAGCGCTTCAGCGGCTTGCACAAATTCCTGTCGTTTCAGGCTCAGGGTTTGCCCGCGCACAATACGCGCCATATCCAGCCACTCGGTAGCCCCGATTGCAATGAAAATGATGAAGATCGATCTGCCGAAAAACACCAGCATCAAAATAACAAAGAAGATGAAGGGTAGCGAATAGAGAATATCGACAACGCGCATCATAATATTATCGATACGGCCACCGAGATAGCCCGATACCGCACCATAGCTGACACCAAGAACGAGCGCCATGAATGAGGCGAGCAGGCCGATAGCCAGTGATATCCGCACGCCGATAAAAGTACGGGTCATCATATCGCGGCCAAGATTATCGGTACCGAAAAAGAAGTAATTTCGTGTCACATCGAGCGATAACTGACCGCTGAGCTTATCTGCGGCCAGCTCAAGTTTGGCATTCTTGAACAGGTCAGACCGGTCGAAATAACGTAATACCCGTTCATCAAGCTCCCTGCCTGCATTGGAGGTCACATCAACTGTAAGCTTGGAACCGTTGAGTTCCGGCTCACCGCCTTTGAGCCTTGCCCGCGCCATTTCACGGTCAAGGCCGGGCAAAATGGTTTCCGCACGCGGGTAAGCTTCAAGGCTTGGTGATACGCGTACAAATTGCGGATAGATTTTTTCATAAGGATGCGGGCTGAGCATGGGCCCGAAAATGCCGGTCAAGGTCAGCACTATCAGCACAATGCCGCTGGCCACAGCGGCGCGGTTACGGCGCAATCTGATCCATGCATCCTGCCACAGCGAGCGGCCGACTACTTGATGATCACCGGTTTCCGGTGCCCCGTGAGACGGGGTATGGGAAGGGGTATTTGAGGGGAGTGTGGTTGAAATATCAGTCATAGCGCACCCGTGGATCAAGATAAGCATAGATCAGGTCAACGATCAGATTGAACATCACCACAAAGACTGAGATCACCACCACAGTACCCATAACCAATGTATAATCACGGCCAAGCGCGCCTTGCACAAAGTAACGCCCAATGCCCGGAATACCGAAAATTGTTTCTACCACCACAGAGCCTGTGAGCAGGGCTGCAGCGGTGGGGCCTAGATAAGAAACTGCCGGCAACAGTGCTGCCCGCAAGGCATGTACACCAACCACAATGCGCGCAGGCAGGCCATAGGCCCGTGCGGTGCGCACATGATTGGCGCGCAAAGCCTCAATGGTTGAACCACGTACCAGACGTGCAATGACCGCAATTTGTGGCAGAGCCAGCGTGGTGATTGGCAAAATCCAATATGCGGCATTGGCTGATGACCAGCCACCGGCAGGCACCCAGCCAAGAATAACCCCGAAAAACAGGCTGAGCAGGGGCGCAACCACAAAATTGGGGGTTGTGATACCGAATGTTGCCAGCGCTACAATCGTGTAATCAAGCGCAGAGTTTTGACGCAGTGCTGCAATGGCGCCTAAAATTGTGCCGAGAATTGCGGCAAGTGTTAAGGCGAGGCCACCCAACAGAATGGACACCGGCAGACCTGAGGCAAACAGATCATTGACGCTGAAATCACGCCGCGCAAAACTTGGCCCCAGATCACCCTTGAGCAGATTGCCCAGATACATCAGATATTGCTGCCACAAAGGCAGATCCATATTATAGGCTTTTTTCAGATTTTCGAGGATCAGCGGGTCAATAGGGCGCTCCAGATCAAACGGGCCGCCCGGAACAAGCCGGATCATGAAAAAGGTCAGCGTGATGATGATAAATATCGTCGGAATCGCGCTGGCCAGCCGCCGCAGCGTATAGCTCAACATTCTAATTTCCTCACTACAGCCTGATAAAAACTACGGCTGCTGTAATGGTAAAACTGTTTGATATGAAACAGGCTGCATCGGTATAGATGCAGCCTGCCAGTAAAAATACTTACTGTTTGAGTGACAGCCAGCGGGTTGCGTGCGCATCCATCAGGTTGTCGTGCCAGCCCTCAACCGTTTCTGAAACCAGAGCACGTGATGAGTAGTAGAGGATTGGAATAATTGCTGTTTCTTTCAGCAGCAGGCGTTCTGCATCTGCCAGAACATTGGCGCGTTCATTAAGGTCGGTTGTGACCTCAGCCTTAGCCATCAAAGCATCGTAATCGGCATTCTTCCACTTGGAATAGTTGAAGCTGACCTCACTCTGGTTCAGGAATAGGAAGTTCTGAGGATCATTATAATCACCGATC